>NZ_JAKSXU010000080.1:0-20846 GCF_022829325.1 Methylobacterium sp. J-092
GGCGGCGATGATCAGCGCGATGTTGAGGTTGCCGGTGCTGCCGGCATAGACGGCCGAGGAGATCAGCACGGTCTCGCCCGGCATCGGCACGCCGGCGCTCTCCAGGGTGATGATGACGAAGATCGCGACGTAGCCGTAGGACGCGATCAGGTCGGCGATCGGCAGTTCGTGCAGGAAGGACATGCGGCCCCTGGGGTTGATCGGGCCGCAATTCGCAACGGGAAGGTGGCCATTCGAGGGCGCATGTCCGGCCTCGGCCGGCGCGCCCTCCCAAGGGCGTCCCCGCCGGGATCAGATCACCTTGAGCAGCGCCTCGGCGCTCGAGGTCTCGGCCTTCGAGGGCGATTCCTCGACGTTGAGGACGCGCACCACGCCGTCCTCGACCAGCATCGCGTAGCGCTTGGAGCGGATGCCGAGGCCGAAGCCGCTGCCGTCCATCTCCAGGCCGAGGCCCTTGGCGAAGTCGCCGTTGCCGTCGGCGAGGAACTCGAGCCCTTCCGCGCCGCTGGCCTTCGACCACGCGTCGAGCACGAACACGTCGTTGACCGAGGTGACCGCGATGGCGTCGACGCCGCGCGCGAGGATCGCGTCCTTGTTGTTGACGAAGCCCGGCAGGTGGTTGCGGTGGCAGCTCGGGGTGAAGGCGCCCGGCACGCCGATCAGCACGACGCGGCGGCCCTTGAACACGTCGTCCGTGGTCTTGGCGAGGGGGCCCTCGGGGCCGGTGATGCGGAAGGTGGCCTGGGGCAGGTGATCGCCGACCTGAATCGTCATGTTGGACCGTTCCTCGCGCATCGCGGCATCGCGCCGCTTCGGATCGGCGGTGACGTAGCGCGGCCCGCGGGGGCTGTCGAGCGAGGCGGCGCGCGCAAGGGTGATCGCCAGGGTGATCGCAGGGATGGCGCCGCGGGATCGGGATGCGGTCGCCGGTTCGGACCGCGCGCCTCGGCGCACCGCCTTCGCCCGCGCGCGCTCCAGGCGCGCCAGCTCCCGGCCGGGCCGGAACAGGAGGATGCGGACGAGGGTCCGCGTCCCCGCCGCCCCGATCGCCGCCTGCGCCGCGATGCAGGCATCGACCGTCGTCGCGACATCGCGATGCGAATTCATCCGTCCTCGATGCGGGTTTGACGCGCGGCCCGGAACCATCGAATTGTCGTGCCATCATCCGATAGTTTTTGTCGGACGTAGATCGGTTACGCTGACCGCAAGGCCGACTGTAAAACTGATTTCTGATCATTCAATCGGTGATGCGCATGGGTTCCGAATCCGTCGCAGGTTCCGGCCGAGCGGCCGCCAGGCTGGCGGAGATCGCCCGGTCCCTCGCGATCCCGGTCTCCGCCTTCGACGACCCGCGCGCCTGCCCGCTCGGCTGCCCGCTCGGCGACACGGCGGAGCTGCTTCGCCTGTGGCAGGGGATCGACGACCCGCTGCTGCGCGCGCGCGTGCTCGCTCATGTGCTCGCTTCGGCGCCGGCGACCGCCGAAGGGCGGGGAGCGCGGCCGGACCGGGCGACGCCGGAGCGCGACCCGCCCGCGTGACCGGCGACACCCGCACGGCGTTTTGTCCGCTGGACATCGGGGGGGCGGAGCGTAGCATGCGCGGATGCCCAGGCCTTCGATACCGATGCCCGATTCCGGCGATCCCGCCTACCTCGACGGCCAGTTCCTCGTGGCGATGCCGGGGATGACGGATGCGCGCTTCGCCCGCTCCGTCATCTACGTCTGCGCGCACTCCGCCGACGGCGCGATGGGCATCATCGTCAACAAGCCGGTGACCGACCTGTCGATGCCCGACCTCCTGGTGCAGCTCGACGTGGCGGGCGAGGCCGACGCGATCCGCCTGCGCGAGCGGGTCGGCCACATGCCAGTGCTGATGGGCGGCCCGGTCGAGGGCAAGCGCGGCTTCGTGCTCCACACCGACGACTTCCACATCGACCAGTCGACGCTGATCATCGACGACGGCATCTGCCTCACCGCCACCGTCGAGATCCTGCGCGCGATCGCGGCGGGGGACGGGCCGGCCAGCGCCGTGCTGGCGCTCGGCTATGCCGGCTGGCAGGCGGGCCAGCTCGAGAGCGAGATCATGGCCAACGGCTGGCTCAACTGCCCGGCCGACCCGGACCTGATCTTCCACGCCGACCTCGCCGGAAAGTACGACCGGGCGCTGCGCGGCAACGGCATCGACCCGGCGATGCTCTCGGTCAGCATGGGCCGGGCCTGACGGCGCGGTCCCGCCCGCGCGAAGGGCCGGCTGTCGCACGCCTTGCAGATCGGCGAGGCGCGCTCAGGTGCAAGCCTCGTCAGGTGCAGGCTTTGCCGCCGGGCATGACGACCTCGTTGTAGGTCGACTTGGCGGCCTGGCCGCCGCGGACCGGCCAGGGCACGTTGGCCTTGAACGTGAACTGGTTGTTGGCCCCGCCGACGAAGCGGATCAGGTTGCTGCCGAGCAGCGGCGCGTAGGGAACGCTCACCTCGGCCAGCACGTAGCGCATGCCGCCGATCTGGAAGCCGTCGGGAACGGTGAGGTCGGCCGCCGTCCCGAGCCCGCGGGCCGTGCCGTTGCTCGTGGCGTAGCTGGAGCAGACCTTGGGACGCTGGCCGCCGCCGTCGGCGTACACGCCGAGCGCGCTGACCACGATGCTGGCCGAGCCGCTGGCATAGGGCGTGAGGACGAGCTTGGCCGAGGCCAGGATGTCGGTCATCGTGGCGGTCGCCATCGGTGTCGCGGCGTCGCCCTGCGCGGTGAGATCCGCGACCGTCCGCGCCAGGAGCGTGACCTTCCGGTAATGGTCGATCGCACGCGCGAATTCCGAGATGCCGAGCGAGATCGTCAGCAGGATCGGAAGGACGAGCGCGAACTCGATCGCCGAGACGCCGCGGGCATCGGATCCGAAGGCGGAGGACGATGCCGGCCGATCGGCCGTCCGCAGCATCGCCCGGTTCCTCGGCCTAGCAGCTCTTGCTGGAAGACGTGTCATAGGGTTCGGTTCGAAACACCGCCGTGGATTGAAGCAGGCGCGAGCCGTCGCCGAAGCTCGGCAGGCTCGCGTAGAGGAAGCCGAACGCGACGCGTTGCTTGACGGCCGCGGTGACGACGACGATCGATCCGGGCTGCGCGCACGCATAGTTCGAGCCGAAGCCCTTGGACCAGTCGCGCGTCTTTGTGTCCAACGGGGTCGGGATCGTGCTGCCGGCGAACGAGCTGCCCAGGGCCACGTCGAGCTTCAGGGTGTCGCAATCGAACACGGTGACGACGCGTGATGCGGTGGTGCCGCAGATCGCGGTCTTCATGGCGGCGAGCAGGGTGCCGGCGTCGCTCTGGCCCGCGTTCGAGGTCTGGAATTCTCCCGTGTAGATCGTCCGCCCGGCGCGTTGCAGCGCATCGTCGAGATCGCGCGAGGCCCAGATCAGCAGGGCCGTTTGCAGGACCATGGCCAGCAGGGCGATGAACGGCATCGCGACCAGCGCGAATTCGACGGCGCTGGCTCCGTCGCGCGCCGCCGGGAAGCGACGCAGGGCCGGGCCGGCCTTCCGCTGCCGATGACGAGGATGGCGGATCGCATCGACGACCATTCCCGGGCTCAGGGGAGGGGGTTCACGGGTCGGGCGGGCGTTCATGAACACAACGCCTATTCCACGATCCGGAGCTTCTTGTCGGAGACTTTCGTCGTGGTCGGGCAGGAGACGACGATGCGGATGTCGTCGTAGTCGCGATCGCTTCCCGCGCTCGGCGGCCGATCCTCCCACCCGTAATACATGTACTTCCCTTCGCTGCAGCTCGCGGTGGAGGTCGCCGGCGTATGGGTGGTGTTGTTGTTCGGCAGGATGCCGCCGTTGGACTTGTTCCGGCATTGGCTCAGGTTGTCGCAGACGATCGTCTCGAGGATCGGGTTCGAGACCATGTTGACCGTGGTCATGCTGCCGTTGGAATTGACGCGATAGCCTTTCATGCCCATCGTCTGAACGCGCAGGCCGGTGTCGATCATCGTATCGGTGTAGTATTGATACACCTCTTGATTGGGGTCGTCCCAGGCGGACTTGTTGCTGCGCCCGTTCCGGACGTTCCGCAGCATGTAGGACGGCGCCTCGTTGGCGCCGCAGGTCGGGGCCTTGTACTTGGAATAGTCCGACGGCGGCGTCGCGTTGTCGGCGATCGGCACCGGGATCGTGCGGCCCTTGTCGGCGGAGGCCTGCCGGGCCGGGTCGGACGAATAGCAGTAGATGTAGATCCGATTGTAGTCGGCGGCATCGGGAGACAGCTGGCTCACCGTCGGCGGAGCCGTCTCGTAGACGGGGGCGACGCGGTTGACCGTGGTCGCGGTCGCGACGGTGATCTGGCGCGGCATGCCGGGCAGCAGGTGCAGCAGGCTCGTCCGAAGCGTCGTCGAGATGGTCACGCGATAGTTCGCGCCGTCGATCCAGGTGCCGTTGATCTGGTAGCCGTTCGCCGCATTGGCCGTGCCAAGGCGGGACGTGAGCTGGGCGTTGGCGAGGCGGAAACCCTCGGCCGCCGCCGCGACCGTATCGGCGTTGGCGACGAGGAGCGCGGTCGCGTCCGCGACGCTGGCCGCGACGGCGCGGATGCGGACGGCATTGCCGTAGTCGATCGCGAGCCCGCCGGCGCCGAGCAGCAACGGCAGGCTCAGGGCGAAGATCACGACGACGTTGCCGCTCTGGTTTCGAGCCAGCGCTGGTCTCGCGCGCGACACGGCCCGACGCATCCGACATCTCCACACGCAACCCAGGCCCGAGATCACCGAGCCTGCAATCCACGGTGCATGTATAGAACCGCAATATTTAACGTGAAGTTGTTCCGCGCGAACGACCGTCCATGAGGCGTCATTGCTCGGTTCGATTTTCCGAAGACCGTAAAAAAGCGCTTAACGCACAGCAACGCGTCCCGATCTCATCGTCTCCGCGCCGGAACGAGGGTCCGGCGGTGGCGCGAAGGACGGCGTGAGACCGGGCGTCCACCGCCGCCTCCGTCTCCGGCGGGACCGAACGGCGCCGGGACACGGCCGCATTCGGGTCAGAGGTGCTTCAGCCCGAAGCTCTCGAGCAGCGGAAGCAGCTCGTCGCGGGCGCGCAGGCGGTGGCTCTGCGCGCGCTCCTGGGCCGCGGCGGCGTCGCCGAGGCGGATCGCCGCGACGATCCGCTCGTGCTCGGCGACCGAGGCTCCGAGCTCCCGGCGCAGCTTGAGCGTCAGCATGCGGGCGCGGTGCGACTGGTCGTTGATCGTCTGGTTGATCCGGATCATGCGGCCGTTGCCGGCGCGCTCGACCAGGGTGCGGTGGAAATCCTCGTCGGCATGGCCCCAGGCCGCGTGGTCGCCCGCCGCCCGGGCCTCGGCCATCGCGGTGGTGGCGGCGGCGAGCCGCGCCGCCGCCGCCTCGCGCTCCGCTTCCGGCAGGCCCGCGATCAGCGCCGCCGCCCGCCCCTCGACCGCGATCACCACGTCGTAGATCTCGCGCATGTCGGCCGGCGCCAGCGCGCAGATGACGATGCCCTTGCGCGACAGGATCCGGACGAGGCCGTCCTCCTGCAGGCGGATGGCGGCCTCGTGGACCGGCGTCCGGCTCATGCCGAGGCGCAGCGCGATCTCCTGCTCGGAGGCTTGGTACCCGGGCGGAAACCGCGATTCGCGGATCTCCTCCTTCATCGCCGCATAGGCGTCGTCGACGAGGGAGGGACGCCTGTCGCCCTCCTCGGCCTTACCCGCACACACCCGAACCATCAGGACCTCCCACCGCGGCGCAGGCCTATCAGCTTCCATGGAGGCTGCAATGCAGGCTTGACGCGCCCGCCTGCAATATCTTATCACATGCCATCTTGCATGGAAGTTGGCACTGAAGACCGACTCGATCGCCGGAGCCCATCCGAGGAGGACACGATGGACCGCTCGCTCGAGCAGGCGACCATGCGCCGGGTCGCGTGGCGCCTGGTGCCGTTTATCTGCCTGCTGTACTTCGTCGCCTTCATCGACCGGGTGAACATCGGCTTCGCCGCCCTAACGATGAACAAGGACCTCGGCTTCACCTCGGCGGTGTTCGGCTTCGGCGCCGGGGTGTTCTTCTTCGGGTACTTCCTGTTCGAGGTGCCCTCGAACTACATCCTCGACAAGGTCGGCGCGCGCTTGTGGATCGCCCGGGTGATGATCACCTGGGGGATGCTGTCGGGCGCCTTCGCCTTCATCCAAGGCGAGACCAGCTTCTACGCGCTGCGCTTCCTGCTCGGCGCGGCGGAAGCCGGGTTCTTTCCCGGCATCATCCTCTACCTGACCTACTGGTTCCCGGCCCGCTACCGCGCGGCGGTGGTCTCGCTGTTCATGGCGGCGGCGCCGATCTCGGTGCTGCTCGGCTCGCCGCTCTCCAGCGCGCTCCTGGAGATGGAGGGCCTCCTCGGCTTGCACGGCTGGCAGTGGATGTTCATCGTCGAGGCGGTGCCGGCCGTGATCCTCGGGGTCGTCGTGCTGTTCTACCTCACCGACCGGCCCGAGAAGGCGACGTGGCTCGCCGACGACCAGCGCGCTTGGCTCGTCGCGGAGATGGACGCCGAGCGCGCCGGCAAGCGGGTGCACGCCAAGCACGGCCTCATGGCCGGGATCACCGACATCCGCGTGCTGGCGCTCGCGCTGATCTACTTCGGCACCTCCGCCGGCCTCTACACGCTCGGCATCTGGGCGCCGCAGATCATCAGGAGCTTCGGCCTGTCGACGCTGGCGGTCGGCTTCCTCAACGCCGTGCCGCCGACCGTCGCGGTGGTCGCGATGATCCTGTGGGCGCGCCATTCCGACCGGACCGGCGAGCGCACTTGGCACGTGGTCGTCGCCTGCCTCGTCGCGGCGGCCGGCCTGATGCTGGCCGGCGGCGCCGCCTCGACGCTGGCGGTCGTCGCGGCCCTGAGCCTCGTCAACGTCGGCATCAGCTCGGCCAAGCCCCCGCTTTGGGCGATGCCGACGATGTTCCTGTCCGGCTCGGCCGCGGCGGTGGGCATCGCCACGATCAACGCGATCGGCAACCTCGGCGGCTTCGTCGGCCCCTGGGCGATCGGCTGGATCAAGGACCGCACCGGTAGCTTCACCGGCGGCCTGGTCTTCGTGGCGGCGCTCCTCGTCCTCTCGGCCGTCCTCACGCTCGTCGTCGCCCGCTCCGGGCGGCGGGCCGAGCCGGCCGGCGCCACCGCGCGCTAGAACCCCGCTCGATCCGCGCACCGCATCCCACGGAGACCCGTCATGACCACCTACAGAATCGCCGCCATTCCCGCCGACGGCATCGGCATCGAAGTCATCGCCGCCGGCATCGAGGTGCTCGACGCGCTCGCCGAGAAGGCCGGCAGCTTCGATTTCCGGTTCGACCACTTCGACTGGGGCTCGGACTACTACAAGCGCCACGGCGTGATGATGCCCGCCGACGGGCGCGACCAGATCCGCCACCACGACGCGATCTTCTTCGGCGCCGTCGGCGCGCCCGACGTGCCCGACCACATCACGCTTTGGGGCCTCAGGCTCGCGATCTGCCAGCCCTTCGACCAGTACGCCAACGTCCGCCCGACCCGGATCCTGCCCGGCATCACCTCGCCGCTGCGCCACGTGTCGGGGCCGGAGCTCGACTGGGTGATCGTGCGCGAGAACTCGGAAGGCGAGTATGCGGGCGTCGGCGGGCGCGTGCACCAGGGCCATCCGAACGAGGTCGCCACCGACGTCTCGATGATGACCCGCTCCGGGGTCGACCGGATCATCCGCTACGCCTTCAAGCTCGCGCAGTCGCGCCCGCGCAAGCTCCTGACCGTGGTGACGAAGTCGAACGCCCAGCGCCACGCCATGGTGATGTGGGACGAGATCGCGGCGGAGGTCGCCCGGGACTTTCCCGACGTGACCTGGGACAAGATGCTGGTCGACGCCATGACCATGCGCATGACGATGAAGCCGCAGACGCTCGACACCATCGTCGCGACCAACCTCCACGCCGACATCCTCTCGGACCTCGCCGCGGCGCTCGCCGGCTCGCTCGGCATCGCGCCGACCGCCAACATCAACCCGGAGCGCACCTACCCGTCGATGTTCGAGCCGATCCACGGCTCGGCCTTCGACATCACGGGCAAGGGCATCGCCAACCCGATCGCCACCTTCTGGACCGCGTGCCAGATGCTGGAGCATCTCGGCGAGGCGCCGGCGGCCGACCGGCTGATGCGCGCGGTCGAGCGCGTCACCGCCGACCCGAGCCTGCACACGCCGGACCTCGGCGGCACCGCCACCACGCGCCAGGTCACCGACGCGGTCATCGCCGCGATCCGCGGCGACAACGCGTAGGTTGTTCGGGGGGCCGGGAAGCACCGCCCCGCCCCTCTCCCGTCCGGGAGAGGGGACCCGCGCCTCGACCACGCCGTGTCGCGTAACGAGCCGAGGACCATCGCATCACGTCCGCGCGACGGGCCTTCACCGGAACCATCGCCCGGGTAAGGTGGTTGCCTGCAACGCCCGACGGCCGCGTCCGGGCGAAGGAGCGTTCGATGGCCCGGATGGATCTCGCCTACACCGCCTTCGAGGGCATGCGGTTCCTGATGGCGCCGGCGCGCATGGCCGCCGACATGGCACGGTTCGGCCTGCAGAACCCGGCCAACCCGCTCGCCTACTCGCCCTACGCCCGCTCGATGGCGGCCGGCTGCGAGATGTTCGAGCGGGCCACCCGCCGCTACGGCAAGCCGGCCTTCGGGCTGTCCGAGACCGTCGTCGACGGCGTCGCCGTGCGGGTGACCGAGCGGATCGTGTGGGAGCGGCCGTTCTGCCGGGTGATCGCGTTCGAGCGCGCCTTCGCGACCCCGCCGGCCAGCCCGCAGCCGAAGCTCCTCGTGGTCGCGCCGATGTCGGGCCACTACGCGACGCTGCTGCGCGGCACCGTCGAGGCGATGCTGCCGAACCACGACGTCTTCGTCACCGACTGGTCGGATGCGCGCATGGTGCCGCTGCTCGCCGGCCGGTTCGATCTCGACAGCTACATCGACTATTGCAAGGCGATCTTCGCCGCGCTCGGGCCGGACCTGCACGTGATGGCCGTGTGCCAGCCCGCGGTGCCGGTGCTGGCGGCGATCGCGGTGATGGAGGCCGCGGGCGATCCCGGCGTGCCGGTCTCGATGACCCTAATGGGCGGGCCGATCGACACCCGCCGCTCGCCCACCGCCGTGAACTGCATGGCGCAGGAGCGCGGGCAGGCCTGGTTCGAGACCAACACGATCTCCTACGTGCCGCCGATCCATCCGGGCGCGTGGCGGGCGGTCTATCCGGGCTTCCTGCAGCTCTCGGGATTCATGGCGATGAATCTCGACCGGCACGTGACGGCCCATTCCGACATGTTCGACCATCTCGTGAAGGGCGACGGCGATTCGGCGGAGAAGCACCGCGAGTTCTACGACGAGTACCTGGCGGTGATGGACCTGACGGCCGAGTTCTACCTCCAGACCGTCGAGACGGTGTTCGTGAACCACGACCTGCCCAAGGGCACGATGCGCCACCGCGGCGTGCCAGTCGACCTGACGGCGATCCGCCGCTGCGCGATCCTCGCGGTCGAGGGCGAGAACGACGATATCTCCGGCGTCGGCCAGACGCTCGCCGCCCTCGACCTGACGCCGAACCTGCCCCAGGAGCGCAAGGCCTACCACCTGCAGCCGGGCGTCGGGCATTACGGCGTGTTCAACGGCTCGCGCTACCGCACGATCATCGCCCCGCGGATCGCCGCCTTCGTGCGCGCGATGCAGGGGCTTCCGGCCGACGCCGCGGCGCCGATTCAGCTCGCGAGCTGAGCGGCGCTTCCGACGGGGCGAAAACGCGCCGGAATCTGGCGTCGCCGCCCTGGAGGGGCGGCGGCCACGCAGCTAGACTGGCACCATGCCCTTCGCGCTGCTGCGACGCCCCGATCCCGACCATCTCGATATCGTGCATGACGGCGAGACCTACCGCGTCGCGGTGCGTCGGCGCCCGACCGCGCGGCGCCTGACGCTGCGGGTCTCGGCCGCCACCGGCGAGGTGGTGATTACCCTGCCGGCCCGCAGCGCGATCAGCACCGCCCAGCGCTTCGCCGTGAGCCACGGCGGCTGGATCGCCGCGCGCCTCGCCCGCGTGCCCGAGCGGGTGCCGTTCGCGGAGGGCGCGATGGTGCCCCTGCGCGGCGTGCCGCACCGGATCGTGCGGCGGTGCTCGCGCAGCGGCATCACCCGGATCGAGGCCGACGCGGCCGAGCCGGTGCTGTCGGTCTCCTGCGGGCCCGAGCACGTCGCCCGCCGGGTGCAGGCCTTCCTCGACGGGGAGGTGCGCCGCGACCTCGCGCGTGCGGTGGCGCACTACACGGCCAAGCTCGGCCAGGGCCCGGTGCGGATCACGGTGCGCGACACGCGCAGCCGCTGGGGCTCGTGCACCGCCGGCGGCGCCTTGAACTTCTCCTGGCGCCTGATCCTCGCGCCGCCCGTCGTGCTCGACTACCTCGTCGCCCACGAGATGGCGCACCTGCGCGAGATGAACCATTCGGCCCGGTTCTGGACGCTGCTCGGCCAGCTCTGCCCCGAGGTCGACGCGGCCGAGGCCTGGCTCAAGCGCAACGGCACGGCGCTGCATCGCTACGGGTGAGGGTGCGGATCGCGGACCGAGGACGCGCCATTCCACCGGTCCCTCCCCGTCATCCCGGGGCCGCGCAGCGGAGCCCGGAATCCAGAGCCGCGACGGCGCATACGGGAACACGACCTGCGGTTCTGGATCCCGGGCCGCCTTCGGCGCCCCGGAATGACGGGAAGGGGCGTGAAACCGCGTGCGCGAACGGTGCGGCTTCGCGAATCTCACCCCTTCGCGCGCAGCACCCGCTCGCGCGAGACCCGTTCCGCCGGCCAGGCCGGGCGGGGGTCGACCTCGCCGGGATCGAGGGTGCGCGGGGCGACGCTGTCGCAGAGCTCGCGCTGGCGCACGACGATCGGGTTGCCGAATTCGTCGCGGCGACGGATCAGCCCGCCCTCGCGGCAGAAGCCGGCGATGGCGGCGTTGCCGTTGCGGCGGCCGTAGGGGTTCACCTCCACCGGCGGATGCTCGACCGTGAGCAGGCCGCTGCGGTTGAGCGAGCGCTCGACGTAGGTCGTCTCGCCGATTGGAAGCGGCTCGGCCGTCGCCGCGACGCCGGTGGCGCCGAGCAGCAGGACCGTCAGGGCGAGGACACGCATGGCGCCGGCTCTCGTGTGATGATGCATCGCTGCGATATCTAGGTCGCGGCGCGTCCCGGCGATAGCGCATTGTGGCAACATTCGGTCCGCACGGTGTCCGGCCGCCGCGTTTCGGGCCCGGGCAGGACGAGGCAGCGCTGAGGCCCGCGCGTTTGCCGCGCGCGCCGGCGCGGCTCGCTTGACAGCGCCGGGCCCCGCATGGTCGGAACACCCGGGTTTTCGGCATGGCCTCCCGCCCGCAACGGGCTCGGGGGCGCGCTCGTGAAGGGATCGTCGGTGCGGCTGCACAGGAGTTTCGACCGTGTCAGGCGCCTGTCGTCGGCGCTGGCAACCGTGGCCCTCGCCGGCGGCCTGCTGGGCGGCCTCGGCGGCGCGGCGCAGGCGCAGGGCATGGTGCGCAAGACCTTCGAGGACTGGCAGCTGCGCTGCGAGACCCCGGCCGGCGCCAAGGCCGAGCAATGCGCCATGGTGCAGTACCTCGCCGCCGAGGACCGCCCGAACCTAACCCTGGTGGTCATCGTGCTGAAGACCGCCGACAACCGCGGCTACCTGCTGCGGGTGGTCGCGCCGCTCGGCGTGCTGCTGCCGTCGGGCCTCGGGCTGAAGATCGACCAGACCGACGTCGGCCGCGCCGGCTTCGTGCGCTGCCTCACCACCGGCTGCGTCGCCGAGGTGGTGATGGACGAGGGCCTCGTGCGCCAGTTCAAGGCCGGCACGCAGGCGACCTTCATCGTGTTCCAGACGCCGGAAGAGGGCGTCGGCATCCCGCTGTCGATGAAGGGCTTCGCGGCCGGGTTCGACAGCCTGAAGTGACCATCGGGAGGCGCGGCATGATCGGGGCTTTGGGGATCGGGCGAACGGCCCTCTGCGGGCTCGCCCTCGCGCTCGGCGCGGCGCCCGCGGGCGCCGAGGAGGGCAACATCTTCTCCAACCTGCTCAAGTACGGCGGCACCACCGTGCCGCCGTCGCAGCCCAAGGAGCTCGAGGCGCCCAACTGCCCGACCGTCGACGTGCCGGACGGCGGCGCCGCGCTCACCAACCCGGCCGGCGCCACCGGCGCCGGCATCCGCAGCCAGGTCTCCCTGGGGCGCATCGCCCGCGAGTGCACCCGGCGCGCGGACGGGTCGATCACGGTCAAGGTCGGCATCGAGGCCCGCGTCCTGCTCGGCCCCTCCGGCGCGCCCGGCCGGTTCGACGTGCCCTTCACCATCGCGATCAAGCACGACGACAAGACCGTCAGCACCCGCACCCGCCGCGTCGCGGTCTCGGTCGGGTCGGGCGAGGCCCAGGGCTTCGCCACGGTGGTGGAGGACGACATCCCCGTGCCGGCCGCCGTGAGCGCCGACTACGAGATCGTCGTCGGCCTGGGCGGCGCCCCGAAGGCGGCGGCGGCGAAGCCGAAACCCCGCCGCCGCGCGCCGGTGGCCCAGGCCCCGTCCGAGGCGCCCTCCGAAGCTCCGGCCGAGGCGGGCGCCGCGCAGTGAAGCCCAAGCCGGGAGACGGCCCGTTCCGCGCCTGACCGCCCGGCTCGACCTCGGGCGCGCGACCGCGTTCCACTGCGTGCCGGCCGCCGACCCGGTCTTCGACCGCCGCCTCGTGCTGCCGGAGATCGGCCGCGGCGGCTGGGTCGTCCTGACCTATCGCGAGCCGCCGACCGCCCGGCCGCGCCGGCCGATGCTGCGCCTGATCCGCGCCGAGGGCGCGCAGGACGTGGTGCTGCCCGGCGTCGCGCAGCCCTGCGCCCACTGGCTCGGCCTGCTCCCGGACGACCTCCGCGAGATCCACCTCGCCGCCGGACCCGGCTTCGTGCTGGAGCGCGTCGGCCGCCGCACCGAGGCGAGCCTGTTCCTGCAAGCGCTCGCGACCCGGCCGCTCCGCGCCGTCTCCGCCCTCTACGAACGCCTGCGCGGCGACGAGCGCCGCTATCGCGACACCCTCCGCGGGACCTGCGCGGTGACGCCGCGCGCGCGGTTCTCGGATTGGGCGGCGGACCGCGCCCTCCCTCCGCCCTCCCCCGAAGGCGGGGGAGGGAAGGGGGCGTTCGGCATGATCCGCGTGCTCGTCCTGGCCGACGCGGATGCCGAAAGCCTCGCCGCGACGCTCGCGAGCCTGCGCGCGCAGACCCATCCCGACTGGCGCGCGATCGTCCTGCACGCCACCTTGCAGGCCACGCCCGACGACCCTCGCATCGCGCACGAGGCCTGGCGCGACGATCGCGGCCTCGGGGATGTCCTCGGAATCGCGCCCCTCTGCCTGCTCCGCGCCGGCGACCGGCTGAGGCCCGACGCGCTCGCTCGGCTCGCCGCGGAGATCGGCACGGCCGACCTGATCTACGCCGACGAGCTGCGCGACGGCGCGCCCCGGCTGAAACCGGATTGGAGCCCGGATCTCGCCCGCACCACCGGCTACCAGGGCCGGCCGTGGCTCGCCGCGCCGGCCCTGCTCGCGCGCCTTCCCGAAGACCCGGCCGGGGCGATCGCGGCGTTTCCGCTCGTCCTCGACCTGTGGCTCGGCGCGCGCGCGACCCGTGTGGCGCACCTCCCGCGCATCCTCGCCGAGACCACCGGGGCCGCGCCGGATGCCGCGCCGCGCGCCGCCGCGCTCGCCCGGCATCGCACCGACGCCGCCGAGCCGGTGATCCGCGACGGCGTCGTCGACCTGCTCTGGCCGCTGCCCGAGCCGGCGCCGCGCGTCAGCATCGTGATCCCGTCGCGCGACCGGCTCGACCTGATCGAGCGGGTCTGCCGCGGCGTCCTGCACGAGACCGCCTACCCTGCCATCGAGTGCGTGATCGTCGACAACGGCTCGACCGATCCGGCGGTCCTCGCTCACTACGACGCGCTCCGGCGCGATCGGCGGGTGCGGATCGTCGCGTTCGATGCGCCCTTCAACTTCTCGGCGATGGTCAATGCCGGGGTGGCGGCCGCGACCGGCGCCGTCGTCGTGCTGCTCAACAACGACGTGGCGGTGCTGCACCCGGATTGGCTCGACGCGATGGTCCGGCAGGCGCTGCGGCCGGAGGTCGGCGCGGTCGGCGCCAAGCTGCTCTACGCGAACGGCACGTTGCAGCATGCCGGCGTCGTCGTCGGGCTCGGCGGGCGGGCCGGGCACATCCTGCGCAAGCGCCCCGCGGGCAGCCCCGGCCGTCTCGGGCAGATGCGGGTCGCGCACGAGGTCTCGGCCGTCACCGCCGCGTGCCTCGCTGTTTCACGGGAAAACTATCGGGCGGTCGGCGGCTTCGACGCGGAGGCGTTCCCGGTCGATTTCAACGACGTGGATTTCTGCCTCCGCCTCGGGGCGGCCGGTTGCAAGACGGTGTGGACGCCGGCCGCCACCCTGGCTCACCTCGAATCAGTGAGCCGCGGCCCGTCGGTGGGCGCCAAGCGCATCCGGTTCGAGGCGGAAGCCGCCCGCTTCACCGAGCGCTGGCGCGACGTGATCCGGCACGATCCGTCCTATCATCCCGCCCTGTCGCTCACGACCTTCGGCGAGGACCTGGAATAGCCATGGCTGGCTCGGTCACGCGCGCCGTCGCCGCCACCCTGGCGCGTCATCCGCGGCGGACCTTCGCGATCCTCTGGGCCCGCCTCACCGGCCGGCGCCTGCGCGCGCGCCAGCAATGCGCGGCCCTCGTCGGCATCGATCACCGCCTGGCGCTGCCGCCCCGGATCCTGGACCGGTTTCCGACCGAGCTCGTCCCGTCCGACGATCCCGACCTCCGCCTGCTCACGGCACCGGGTCACGCGCTCGTCGCGGGTGCCCGCCGAGCCTTCGCCGCCGCCTTCGCCGCCGATCCGAGCCTGCACGCGCTCTACGGCGACGCGCTGGTCCAGGCTTCGCCCGGCGGCCCGGTGTTCCCGCTGCTGCGCCCGGCCTTCGATCCCGACTATCTGATGGCCGTCGACTGGCTCGGCCCGGTGCTCGCCGTGCGCCGGACGAGCCTTTGCGCGATCGCCGGCGGGGACGCGGAGATCTCGGCGCTCGACGCCGCCTTGCGCATCGTCGAGCGCTTCGGCCCGGACGCGATCGGGCACCTGCCGGGGATCGTTTCGGTTCGGATCGGGCCGGACCTCGCTTCCGACCGCGCGTCTTCCCTCCCCCCTCTGCGGGGGAGGGGACCCTCCGAAGGCGGGCGGGAGAGGGAAGCGACCGATCCGGCTACGGCGCTCCCCGCTCCCGACCCTCGCTCGCCCGAGGCCCACCCTCTCCCGCTTCAGGGCGAGGGAAGGCGGGGGCCGCGAGACGCCCATCTCGAAACCCGGCTCGCCAGCCTACGCCGCCACCTCGACCGCACCGGTCGGGCCGCGACCCGGCTCGCGTGCGAACCCGACGGCGTCGTCTCGGCCCTGCATCCGCT
Source organism: Methylobacterium sp. J-092 (assembly GCF_022829325.1). Lineage (NCBI taxonomy): Bacteria > Pseudomonadati > Pseudomonadota > Alphaproteobacteria > Hyphomicrobiales > Methylobacteriaceae > Methylobacterium > Methylobacterium sp. J-092. The sequence goes on from NZ_JAKSXU010000080.1 coordinate 15,553, forward strand.
GCCCGATCCGCTTCCCCTGGTCAGCGTCATCGTCCCGACCCGCGACCGGGTCGATCTGCTGCGCGCGTGCCTCGACGGCCTGCGCACCCGCACCGACTGGCCGACCCTCGAGATCCTGATCGCCGACAACGACAGCCGCGCGCCCGAGACCCTGGCCTACTTCCGCGCCCTCGAAGGCGAGGGGGTGCGCGTCGTCGCCTGCCCGGGGCCGTTCGACTTCGCCGGCATGAACAACGCCGCCGCCGCGCTGGCGCGGGGCGCGCTGCTCGCCTTCGTCAACAACGACGTCGAGGCCTTCAGGCCGGACTGGCTCGGGCGGATGGTGCGCGAGGCGCTGCGGCCCGAGATCGGCGCGGTCGGCGCCAAGCTGCTCGACGGGGAGGGCCGGATCCAGCACGGCGGCATCGTGCTCGGCACCGGAGGCCTCGCCACCCACGCGCATCGGCACTTCCCCGGGGACGCCCCCGGCGACGGCATGCGCCTGCGGGCGACGCATGCGGTCTCGGCCGTCACCGCCGCCTGCCTCGTGGTCGAGGCGGCCAAGTTCCGCGCGGTCGGCGGCTTCGACGCCGCGCATTTCGCGGTCGACTTCAACGACGTCGACCTGTGCCTGCGCCTGAACGCGGCCGGCCACCGCACGCTGATGGTGCCAGGCGCGGTGCTGCATCACCGCGAGGGCGCGAGCCGAAGGCGCTCGCCGGAGGCTGAAAGCCGCCACGCCCGCGAGGTCGCGGCATTTAAAATGCGTTGGGGGCCGCTGCTGGTGCAGGACCCCCATTATCATCCGGGCTTCGATCCCGATCTCTCGACCCACGCCCGGCTGCGCGCGGGCGCCGTCGACGGCCCTACTGGACCAGGCGCGGTCCGCCGGTCTGGACCTTCTCGTTCTCCGACATGATCCCGAGCCGCTTGGCGACCTCGGTATAGGCCTCGATCAGGCCGCCGAGATCCTTGCGGAAGCGGTCCTTGTCGAGCTTGTCGGCGGACTTGATGTCCCACAGCCGGCACGAATCCGGGGAGATCTCGTCGGCGACGACGATGCGCATCATGTCGCCCTCCCACAGGCGGCCGGTCTCGATCTTGAAGTCCACCAGGCGGATGCCGACGCCGAGGAACAGGCCCGACAGGAAGTCGTTGACGCGGATCGCCAGCGCCATGATGTCGTCGATCTCCTGGGGCGTCGCCCAGCCGAACGCGGTGATGTGCTCCTCCGACACCATCGGGTCGTTGAGCGCGTCGTTCTTGTAGTAGAACTCGATGATCGAGCGCGGCAGCTGGGTGCCCTCCTCGAGCCCGAGCCGCGTCGCCAGCGAGCCGGCGGCGACGTTGCGCACCACCACCTCGAGCGGGATGATCTCGACTTCGCGGATCAGCTGCTCGCGCATGTTGAGCCGGCGAATGAAATGGGTCGGCACGCCGATGTCGTTGAGGTGCTGGAAGACGAACTCCGAGATCCGGTTGTTCAGCACGCCCTTGCCGTCGATGATCTCGTGCTTCTTCGCGTTGAAGGCGGTCGCGTCGTCCTTGAAGTGCTGGATGAGCGTTCCCGGCTCCGGACCCTCGTAGAGGACCTTCGCCTTGCCCTCGTAGATGCGACGGCGGCGGTTCATAGGCGTGTACCGTGGTTTGAGGAAGTCCATCGGGCCGTGGCTCCTTGGCGACGAGACGTGCGCGGATTCCGCGGCGTTCAGACCTCGGGAGAGGTCGGGCCGCGGGCACATGTCATGGCTGGGAACCCCGGCGACCGTGCCGCAAACTACCCGAAGCGCGCTGGCAGCACAACGCGTTAGCCGGGTGGGGGATACGCGCGGCGCGCCTTCCTCGGCCTTGGTCGACGGCGGCGTTCGTCCGTCGCGCGCACGCTTCCCGCCCCCGCCCCGTCATCCCGGGCTCGCCTTCGGCGCCCCGGGATGGCGGGCGGGATGGCGGGATGCCTTCCCCCTTGCAGGCCTCGCACCGGGGCGCCCCCTCACGCCGTCTTGTCCGGGTAGCGGCACAGGTCGGCGATCGGGCAGTTCGGGCAGTCGGGCTTGCGCGCCTTGCAGACGTAGCGGCCGAACAGGATCAGCCAGTGGTGGGCATTGAGGCGGAAGGGCTCGGGCACCAGCGCCTCCAGCCCGGCCTGGACCTTGTCGGTGGTGGCGGCGACCACCAGCGGGATGCGGTTGGCGACGCGGAAGATGTGGGTGTCGACCGCGATGCGGGCCTCGCCGAAGGCGACGTTGAGCACCACGCTCGCGGTCTTGGCGCCGACGCCGGGCAGCACCTGCAGCTCCGCCTGGCTGCGCGGAACCACCCCGCCGTGCTGCTCGACCAGGATGCGCGAGAGCGCGATCACGTTCTTCGCCTTGGTGTTGAACAGCCCGATCGTGCGGATGAAGTCGCGCACCCGGTCCTCGCCGAGCGCCAGCATCGCCTCCGGGGTGTCGGCGATCGCGAAGAGCGGCCCGGTCGCCCGGTTCACGCCGACGTCGGTCGCCTGGGCCGACAGCACCACCGCGACGAGCAGCGTGTAGGGGTTGAGGAACGTGAGCTCGGCCCGCGGCTCGGGATTGGCCGCCCGCAGGCGCGAGAAGATCGCGACGACGGCCTCGGAGCCGACCGGATCGGGCGCGCGGGTGGCGCGTGCGACGATCGGTCGGGCGAGCGTGCCCCCGATCGCGGCTTTCTTCACGGCGGGCGGCTTCCTGGCTGGCATCGTCGGGTTATATTGGCCCCATGGCGAGCGGCAACCTCCACGTCCACCCGGACGGCCTCGATCCCGATACCATCGACCGGCCGGTGTTCTCGGCCACCATCCGGCCGGCCCAGTCCCTGAGCCGCGCCGGCTTCAAGGTGGTGATGACGGGCTGCTGCCTGGTCTCGCTGGTGATCTCGGTCTGGTGCTGGCGCATGGGCTTCTGGCCGGTCGCCGGCTTCTTCGGCCTTGACATGCTGGCGATCTACGCTGCGCTCAAGGTCAGCTTCCGCCGCGGCCGCTCCTTCGAGGAGGTGATGATCTCCCAGCTCGAGATCCTGCTCACCCGCGTCAGCCACCGCGGCGAGCGCCACCAATGGCGCTTCAACCCGCTCTGGACCAAGCTCACCCAGGTCGAGGACGAGGAGTTCGGGTTGCAGCGCCTGACCCTGGTCTCGCGCCGGGAATACGTCGTCGTCGCCCGCGACGCCTCGCCCGACGAGCGCGCCCGCATCGCCCGCGGCCTCACCGGCGCGCTGGCGCAGGTGAAGAAGGGGTACTGACCGGGGCGCCGCGTGTCTCCCGGCCGCGCCGGCACGGAAGATGCCTCGTCCCCCACACCCCAGCGGATGACGCCCGTGCACGACACCACCACCATCGACCGACGCGCCCTGCTCGGCGGGATCGCGACGGCTGCGGCCCTCGCGGCATCGCCCGCCCGGGCGGGCGGCACGAACGCGCTCACCGCCGCCTCCGCGAGCGCGCTGGCCGAGGCGATCCGCACCCGGCGCGTCACCGCCGCGGAGGTGGTCGAGGCGCATCTGGCCCGCATCGCCGCGGTCAACCCGCAGCTCAACGCCGTCGTGCAGCTCATCGCCGACTCCGCGCGGCGCGAGGCGGCGGCCGCCGACGCCGTCCTGGCGCGGGGCGAGGCGCCGAAACCGCTGCACGGCGTCCCGGTGACGATCAAGGACACGCTGGAGACCGCGGGCGTGGTCTGCACCGGCGGCACGCTGGGCCGGGCCGCCTACGTGCCGAAGGCCGACGCGACTGCGGTGGCCCGCCTTCGCGCGGCCGGCGCGATCGTGCTCGGCAAGACCAACGTGCCGGAGCTCGCCGGCGCGCTGGAGACCGACAACCTCGTCTACGGCCGCACCAACAACCCCTACGACCTCGCCCGCACGCCGGGCGGCAGCAGCGGCGGCGAGGCGGCGATCGTCGCGGCCGGCGGCTCGCCCCTCGGCCTCGGCACCGATGCCGGCGGCAGCATCCGCGTGCCGGCGCATTATTGCGGGCTGGCCGCGCTGAAGCCGACCTCGGGCCGCATCCCGCGCACCGGGCAGTTTCCCCGGCCGATGGGTGCCCGCAACAGCGTGTTCCACGTCAGCCTGATCGCCCGTCGCGTCGACGACCTCGCCCTCGCGCTGCCCATCGTCGCCGGGCCGGATTTTCGCGACTACACCATCGTCGACATGCCGTTGCGCGATCCGGACGCCGTCGGCCTGCGCGGGCTGAAGCTCGCCTTCTTCGACGACGACGGCGCCTCGGCCCCGACGCCGGAGATCGCGGCGGCCGTGCGCGCGGCGGCGAGGGCGTTCGCGGAGGCCGGCCTGACGGTCGAGGAGCGCCGCCTGCCGGAGGCCGAGACGGCGGCGGCGGTCTACTACGACATGACCCGCGGCGACGGGGGCGCCGGCACCCGGGCCTTCCTGCGCTCGATCGGGACCGAGCGGATCTCGCCGCTGTTCGAGCAGTCGCTCGGCACGCGCGCGGCGCCGGCCATGGCCAGCATCACCGAGGCGCTGGCGGCGTTCGCCCGCTGGGACGCGTTTCGCAACGCGCAGCTCGCCTTCCTGCAGGGCTACGACGCGGTGCTGTCGCCGGTGGCGCCCTACGTCGCGCCGGTGCACGGCACCAGCTTCGATCCGGCGCTGCAGCGCGGGGTCGGCTACGCCCAGAACCACAACCTCACCGGCTGGCCGGCGGTGGCGGTCCGCGTCGGCACCTCGCCCGAGGGGATGCCGATCGGGGTGCAGGTGGCGGCCCACCCGTGGCGCGAGGACGTGGCCCTCGCCCTCGGCCGTCATCTCGAGGCGAGCTTCGGGGGCTTCGCCCCGCCCGCGATCTGACCGGCCGTCCCTACGCGCCCGGCGCCCAGTCGATCGTCGGGCGCTGCGCCAGGATGCGGTCGAAGTAGTTGGCCACCGCCTGCGCCCCGTCCGCATGCATCATCGCCACCGGGTGGGCGAGGTAGGCGCGGGCCAGCTCCAGCGGCATCTCGCCGGCCTTCAGCGCGTTGAGCACCGCATCGATGAAGGCGTCGTTGGCCTCGTTGAAATCGCTCGACAGCTTCTTGCGGTCGTTCAGGGCCTGGATCGCCATCGCGCATGCTCCGTGCCGCCCCGGCGGCGACGCGGTTCTACGGATGGAGGGGCCGATCGTTCCCGGAGAGGGCGCACCCGTCTCGGGATCGCTCGCAACCGTCCCGCATGTAGAACCAGCTTTTCCAGCGATCGGGTTTATTCGGGTGTTCGACCTCTGCGCGCAGCGGGTAGATATAGCCGCCGCTTTGATGCGTTTCATTCGTACTGATCAAGCGCGCGGCCCGGCCATCTCG
>NZ_JAKSXU010000086.1:0-328 GCF_022829325.1 Methylobacterium sp. J-092
TTCTCAGAGCAAAAGTTGCCCGCTGGATGGAGCAACTGAACTGAACTTCCGCCCTCTGCCATTACGAGCCCTCGTATGCACACCAGCACGCGGAGCATGCACACATCAAACGCCAAAAACTAGCTCCTCAGCGTGTTCGAATTGCTAGAATAAATGCGCTGGGTCACCGTGTCAGCGTCCAGCAGAAACGGCACGCCGGCACGCACAGCGGGAATCCTTTGCCCTAAGATGCCGACAGCGAAATCGAGGCTGTCACAATCGCCGCTTACGAAGTGGACGCGCACCGATCCAGCAAGCGGCGCATCGCAATGGTGTGGAACCCCGCCGG
>NZ_JAKSXU010000092.1:0-2655 GCF_022829325.1 Methylobacterium sp. J-092
GGGCCGTCGCTTTTTCCAACTCGTCGATCACCCCATCGAAATCGACGATGCCGAAGTGGTACCACGCATTGGCCCCGAGCTTCGTGCCGAGCTTGAGCACGCGTTCGTTGTCGCGTCGGTACGCGGCAAGCTGGCGCTCCAAAGGATGGGAGCGCACGAGGTGGTTCTGCGCCTCAGTGTAGGCGTTCACTTTGGCTTGCTCCTGCGCCTCTGGGCTTGGCGGGGGCGGCGCAGCCCGGACGGGCGCTTGGGCTGGTGCTCGTCCGGCCGTTGCCGTTGGTGGGGTCTGCAGCAGCGCCTGGGAGGCTGGTGGCAACACGGGGAAATCGCACTTGAAGGCGTCGACCATGCTCTTTCGCACAGCCTCGTGCGCCTGGGCGCACTGGTAAGCGACGATCGGGCGAGCGGCCTCGTTGCGAGCAACCGCCTCGCGGAAGCTATCCCGCAGCGTGTTGATGCCTTGCCGGATGTTCGGGCGAACGGTTTCCGGTACGCCAGGGCTAGCTGCGCACTGCGCGTAGGCAGCCAGGAACGCGTCGCAGCTCTCGACGTCGACCGGTGTAACCGGGGTCACAGCCATAGTCGGCGTGGCCAGTGCGACGGCGAGCCAAGCGACGGCAAGGCCATAGCGCAGTCCAGGCATCCCACCGACGATCGTCATGCTTCGATCCTTAGGTATGGTACGGTCCGCAGATCGCAGCATTCAGAGATTGCGTAGGGCGAGCAAAGGCACGAAGGCGGTGAGCGCTACGGGTAGGGACCAGTACTGCATCGGCACCCAGAATAGCGCGTGGCGTCGGCGTAACAGGACGCGTTGGTTCGTGGCCGGGTCGACGAGTTCGCGTGGCGGCACGCCATTGAGGCGTCGGCCAACCAGCCAATTGGCGGCCGCCGCGGCGAAAAGGCCGAGGCTGACGGCAAGAAACACCAGATCAGGATGGCCGACAGCCCGTAACGCGAGACCACCCAGCGCCCCGACGACAACGGCGGTGCCCACAATCACGGGCACGGCTAAGATCCCCCAGCCTGACCAGATGAACAGCATAGCACCACCTCAGTCTCGATCGTGGTTGTGACCGAACGCGCGGACGAGGCTGTCGCGTGATACGACGGGTCCGTGTCGCCACGTACGGGTGACTCGGTTTCCTACTGGAACTGTAATTGGGGCGACGCTGTGTTCACGGCGGCGTGATGTTTCAGGATCGAGCGGCCACGTTCGATGGTGACGGCTCGGCGTTAGTGAGAGACCCGCGTTGCTTCCAGCACACCCGTCCTTAGGCACATCTACTCTGCAGCAGCTGAGGTCCAGTTCGACTCGACCGACATACGAGGCACGTTCCTAGCGCGGTGAGATTGCGTAAGAGTCCGTCCGATAAGTCATGAGGCGCGTCCCTGCCGTCGAACGAGGATCAGTACGTTGCCCCGGCTGCAAACTACGTAGCTTTTTGAGCTCGAAACGTGCTCTGCGCCATCGCCAAACCAAAAACACATAAATCCAAGTACTACTTTGATGTAAACATGTATCCCTTGCCATGCTACATATATATTCTGCATGTTGATTTTTTATCCGATAGAAATACCAAATTTTTTTGCTTATCTCCGTAAAATAAATATATTGTTTATCAAAAAACAATTACACCTCGCTCGCCCGTCATCTTTAGGCGGCACGCCACAAACTTTCCGGGCGAAAAAATATTCTTGGACCTACGCTGGAGAGGAATGACGGTCGCGCTCACATGATCCTCTCGTATCTTTGTGGGGTCACGCGACTGCTTGCGAGGCTTGGCGCACCTGCCGGGTCGCAACATCGACCTGCTCGCTCGCCCGGGCGATGTCCTCCATGCTGCTGGCGATCGTCGTCACGCCGTGCGCGGCCGTCTGCATGCTGCCCGACATCTCTCGCGTGACTGCGGACTGTTCCTCGACTGCAGCGGCAATGGCGCCCGATACTTCGTCGAGTGAGCGGATCGTCGCCTGGATCGAGCCGATGGCGTCCACGGCCTCGCGCGTAGCCGCCTGCGTCGCCTGGATCTGCCCGCGGATCTGATCGGTTGCCTTGGCCGTCTGCTCGGCCAGCGCCTTCACCTCGGAGGCGACCACGGCAAACACGAGGTGGGTCCTGGCTGGTTCGTGGAGGCGGCCTTCGGACGGCTCTTCGGGGTCTCGGCGCCGATCTTCGACACGCTGGAGGAAGCGACGCGATGGCTGCGCCAGCACCGAAAGGCATGACCGAAGCCGAAACGTTGCAAGCCTTCGCTGGGATTGCGCTTGAAGAAGATGGAGGAGATGTGAAGCTATTACCTTCAGGCCACAACCAAGCGTAGATCAGGGCTCGCTGGACCTGAAACTCGAACGCAGTTGCGGCCCGATCTCTTGGCTTCGTAGAGCGCAGCGTCCGCAGCACGAAACAGCTCCGCCGGTTCTATAGCGATGGTTTCAGGGATCTGAGCCAACCCGCAGCTCACGGTAAGCACCCTATGCGTGCTAGTCGCATGAGGGAGCTTCCAGCCCATTACAGCTTCTTGGATACGGCTGGCAACGATCTTGGCACCCTCTTCGCCCGTATCTGGGAGGATGACAGCAAACTCCTCGCCGCCGATGCGGTATCCGGTATCGCCAGAACGGCTGATAACGGCTTCCATTGATCGAGCGATG
>NZ_JAKSXU010000097.1:0-6444 GCF_022829325.1 Methylobacterium sp. J-092
CAGGCCCCCTTCCGCTCGGATGCCGCGATACCGTTCCCAGCAAGGCAACAAGCGTCCTCGAATCCGCTGATCCTCAAGCTCGAACACGCCTGCGTTCTCGATGAGACCGATAGAGCCGCGCTGTGGGCCCTCTCGACCACAACCCGGAAGGTCGAGGCGGATTGCGATCTCTGTCGTGAGGGGGATCGCCCCGAGACCGTGCACCTCGTGGTGGAAGGCCTTGCGTATCGCTACAAGATCCTGCCCGATGGCAAGCGCCAGATCCTGGGCCTGCTGCTCCCGGGTGATTTCTGCGACCTGCACGTGGCGATCCTAGCGCGGCGCGACCACAGCATCGGCACGTTCACACCTTGCGAGATGACAGAGATCCCGCGCACGACGATCGTCGACCTGATCACGACCAGGCCTCATATCGCGCATGCCTTCTGGTGGGCCACCCTCGTTGACGAGGGGATCATGCGCGAGTGGATGGCCAGCATGGGCCAGCGACAAGCGGCCAAGATGGTGGCGCATCTCTTCTGCGAACTGCTGGTCCGCCTGCAGGTTATCGGCCGTGCGACGGCGAGCAGCTACGAGCTACGTATGACGCAGAACGAGCTTGCTGACGTGTTCGGGATCACAGTCGTGCATCTCAACCGCACGCTGCGCGATCTGCGCGCTGAAGATCTGATCGTGCTGAAAAGCGGGCAGCTAGACATCCCTGACGTCGCGCGCCTGAAAGCCTTCTGCGGCTTCAACCCGAATTACCTGCACTTGGACCTTCGCTCGCCAGAGGCTTAAGCTGGATTGAAGCCACGCGGGAAGCTGAAAGCACGAGAGTAGCTCTACAGCTTACGTGCCTCCATCGTGACTCTAGCATTCATGATGGGATCCCCATACGCATCGTGAGCGTTCGCGGTGAAAACGGTTCTACCTTTGTTTCTGTCTTCATCGTGAAGCATGGTCGCGAGTGTCTGGCGTAGTACTTGTGCAAGCTCTTCGGGCCCAGAAAGTACAAGCCCTTCCTTCTCATGTACCCGTGCCTTATCTGATGTAGATATAAAATAACGCGGCATGATTGCCTCCGTTTACTGCCCTAATGTTCAGTTCCAGGCCGATTTTGGCGTGGTGCTTCCCCGTGATTTTTGGTGAAGCTGGACCGTTCGGGATCGCCTTTGGACTTAGCGACCCTACTCCGCATAACTGATGCGACGACGATGACAACGATCAGGGTCATCATTGCCAAGCCGGCGATGAGATACTCATTACCTGGCATGTCAAATGTCCAATTCTGGAAAAAGCACGAGTTCGATAGTCTAATTTAGCGCATGAAAAGACGTAAGATGATTGATATCTAAGGCCAAATCGATGCAGCTATTAATATACTAGCTGTCATGCAATAGGCTGAAATCACGATAAATGTGAAAGACATAGTGATTACGCCTCTCGAGCACAATCGAAGTGCGGCTCCATTGGTCTGATCAGGAGTTCAAGAGACCAACGGAACCGATCGACGCTGACTTCACCGGAACTCCGGCCGGCAATGTTCTAGACGAAATATCAAATGGGATATGATCAATTGCCACTTGCGCAGCAAAATAATTACAAGTTTTTTAGGAGCGTGGGCGATGCGCCATCTGCGCATCGTCTGCCCCGACCATCCGTACGGTCGCGCCCAGGCGGCTCCGGTCGAGCCCCTTCGCAGCGTAGCGCTCATCCACGCGGGCAACCTGCTCCGGCGCTGTGGCACGCTCCACGATGCTCAGATCGCCCCGTACAGCCTGTTCGAGCTGCATCCGCACCGCGCCATCCGCCAGCGCAGCGAGGCCGCTCACGGTGGCAACCACGAGGACGCTGTGTGTGAGGATCGAGGTGAGGGTGAGCATCGTGTATCCTGGGCCGGCCGGGACCGTAGAAGGCCCGCAGGGACCGGGATGCAGCGCGGCGGGCATAGAGCGAGGCCGAATGGGTCCGCGGGCCTTACGGGGCAGCCTTCAGCCGAGAGATGGTGCTGTGGCTCACATTGTAGCTCCGCCCGATCTCGGCGCAGCTCTCGCCGGCGTCGCGCCGTGCGAGGGCCTCGCGCTGCTGGTGCGGGGTGAGCTTGTGCTTCGGTCCCGACCGCACGCCGCGTTCCCGCGCCCGCTTCAGCCCCTCCCCCGTCCGCGCTCGAATCAGCTCGCGCTCGAACTCCGCCAGGCCGCCGAGGATCGTGACCATCAGCCGACCGTGCGCCGTCGTCGTGTCGGCCCAGGCATCCGCTAGGGAGCGGAAGCCTGCGCCGCGCCGCGTGATCTCTTCGAGGACGTTGAGCAAGTCGCGGGTCGACCGGGCGAGGCGATCAAGGCGGGTGACGATCAGCACGTCGCCCTCGGCGAGTCGGCCGATCGCGCGCTTGAGCGCGGCTCGGTCCGCACGTGACCCGCTAGCGGTCTCCTGAAAAACCTTGGAGCAGCCTTCAACCGTCAGGCGCTCGACCTGGGCGGCGAGGCTCTGGTGGTCGGTGGAAACGCGCGCATAGCCGTAGAACATGCCTCAATCGTGCACAGGGATCGTGCACGAATAATGAAGCGCGATCTCAGCGGCTTGGCTTCCGTGCACAATCCCTGGAGCGTGCACACTATACTGACGCTTATGCGAATGGCCGGCGCACGTAGACGGGCCGTCGCGACGCTTAATCTGGCTCCTGTGTCGTATCCAAGGAGTTTGACGGGTTCGCGCCACTGCGCAGAACGACCAGCGCGCGCATCCGGGTCGGCCTATCCTCGGTTGCCATCCAGAGCGTCAGAAGCTCAAGGGTCTCGCTCAGTTCGTGAGAACCTTGATTGAAGAATGCCTCAGGGGAACAGCCAAGCGACTCGGCAAGGAGGTTCAAAAGGGAGAGCGCCCTTGGATCAGTCATTCGTCGCGTCCGCTTAATCTATGTTATTGTGTGCTCATCTAAAGATGCCTGATCTCATCAAATGATAATTTTGAATCAGCATCCTGTATTCAAAATACATAAATACTCAGGGGCGGGAGCGTATGCGGGTGGGTGAGCCTGATCAAATCGAAGTGATCGCACAAGCTTGTATCGAGGCTAACGACCTTATCCAGGAAAGCGGCACGGACATGATGAAGACGATCATGCGGGTGCTACTGTTCGAGATCGGCCAAGAAATTGCTCGCCAGCAAGCTGACTTGCGGGGAGAACCCGCCCGAGTCTGAGGCAGAGTTCCCGTAAATGCCTTATGCGAACGGGCCTACCGTCAGCAAAACGGTCGTTTTCTGACTGTTGTGCAGCGACCCGCAGTTTGGCGTTGACCGCCGACACCGCAAGCTCTCGTTTGTGCAGGTCGAGGGCCATCCAGTTCAGCCCTTCCAGCCGCTCCTCGACGGTGCGCCCGGCCACCGTGATCTGATCCAGTGTCCAAACAGCAGAGCACGAGCCAGCAGGCGGTGTTGCACCAGCGTCCGGAGAGACGCGTACCAGCGGCCAAGCGATCAGATCGTTGTGTCCGTCGTGGATAGGTGCGCACGGGCGCGTGCGGCAGCGAGGTAGCGGCCGATCAGCGCCGCGTAGAGGTCGGGTTTCAAGCCGCGCGCACCCAAGGCGTGCACGATTACCTGGCGACGGCGTCGGCTCACCCCAGCCCGCGAGAGCAGGCCCGTCGCCCGCGGCAATGGAGCGTCTGGCGTGAGCGCCAACGTCAGGGTGACACGCTTGCCGTAGCTCACTTGGAAGTCCGCTACGTCCCGCCAGGCCACTGCGCCGTCAAGGAGGGGGGAGCGGAGCGTCTCGGGCGTCAGCACCAGCAGGGGCGAGCGGCCGCGCCGGTGGACCAACGTCGCGTAGAGGGCCGCCCCGATGACACCCGCGACCACGACGGCGGTTAGGATCTGCTGCGCGAGTGCGTCGTGGGCGATCCCCACGGCCCGCGGGTACAGGACGAAGGCTGCCCCGGCGGCCGCGAACAGTACGGCGAGCACGCCCATCGTCCAGACCATCGGCGCGCCGTTCTCGTAGACCAGCGTCTCTTCGGTCGGCACCGCCGCGGCGGTCTCTTCCAGGTAGGCTCGTTCCGATGCCCGATACGCTCGGGCCGCGGCGAGAAAGTCAGCGCTGAGGCTGCTGCACAGGCCAGCCCAGTCGGCAACCAGCGCGCTCGGCCAAGTACGGTCCTCCGCGCCCAGTGGCCGGGCAGCACGGGTGAACAGGGCGTCGTCGAGGGGGACGCCGAGGGCCGCGATGCGCTGCCTGTCCGGTGGGTGGGTGTCGGTCGGGTGCTCTTGCCGTTCGTCGAGATGCGCTGCCGAGTCGGGAAAACCCACGGCCGGGATCGCATCGAGCACGCCTGCGACGAGGTCGCTCCCCGCCGCGTCCGGCGCGGCGAAGGCGGATCCGAGTGTCTCGCCCACCACCGGCCCGAGGCAGCCGGCGCGCAGCAGGGCAGAGGCGGCGGGTACCGTGCCTGAGACGAGAGCACCGCGCCGGTCGGCTTCGAACTCGCGCACCCGGCTCCAGCGGGCCACGGCCGCATCGAACGTGCCGAGGCTGCGGTGGCCGACATACGCTGCAGGTCGAGTGAGGATGTCGCCGACCCCGGAACCGCCGAGCGCAGCCAGCGCTCGTTGCAGACCGGCGTAGATCGGGGTGAACCGGCGGCTGTAGGCGGTGTCCTCACCCGCGAAGTGCGCAAGTTCATGTCCGATCACCGCGGAAAGCTCGCGTCCGTCGAGCACACCGAGGTAAGGGGCAGGAAGGTAGAGGGTGCGACCAGTCAGGATCGTCCCGTCCATGGCCAAGCGTACGGTGCCCTCCGTGACGAAGAAGCCGCCGGTCAGGCCGACGATCACCGCGTCCGGCGGGAGAGCGTCCTGGCGCCCGGCGAGCTCGCGCACGAGGCGCCATAGGCCGGGGGCCTCCCGCTCATTCAAAGCCTGACCGTTCACATCGATGGGCTCGGGGGTGAACAGCGCGAACACGCCGCGCAGTCCGCGTACGGCACCAATTGCGGCCCAGACCGCGAGAACGGCGATGATCAGCGCGCCAAACAGCAACTTTGCCTCGCCGGCCGAAAACCGCCCAACGAACCACAGGCCCCCAGCCTCGAACAGGGTCACGCTTAGCACAGCGAGACTGAGGCCGATGATCTGCAGGCCGAGCAGTACCGGCAACGCGCGATGCACAAGGCCAAAGCTGGCAAGCAAGGCGTCGCGCGAGCGCCGTGCCCACAGACCTGCTGCCGCCGCGCCTACCAGCGCGACCAGACCAGCTAGCATTGCCAGCATCGTTCCAACGAGGGTCGCATACGGGATCCATGCCCGGGCGCTGGCAAGCGGTCGGTCGCGTTCCGCGCCGGCTAGGGCTTCCTGCGCCTTGTCGGCGGCCAGCGCTGCGCCGTAAGCGGTGCGCGCACCCTCGAACCGGACTGAAGCGTAGGGGTCCGTTGCCGCCAGCAGGCGCAGCTGAACCAACGAGACCGGCAACTCAACGAGCCGGCGGGTGTAAGTCGCGACGGTCTCGTGTCCGCGCTCGACCTCCCAGGCGCCGAGACCCGCGAGTAAGGTTGGCGCACCCACGACCCAGGCAAGGAGCAGGACAATAGGGGGAAGCCGTAAGCCATTGCCTCGCCCCCTCCAAAACCGTGTGATCATGGAGCTCTCGGGGTCGGATGTATAAGGAGACGGGGACGTCCCGTGCGGTTCGGGCAAGCCCTCAGCTCGGCCGAGCACGGCTTTCGTACCGCTGGCAGGACTCGAAATCGCGCACCGAGCGGTTGTAGGTGTCGTTGAACAGCTGCGCCGGCTGGCTCGGATCGCCCTTTGTTTTGATATCCCGAGCCACATCCCGGCCATGGCCGATCACGCTTGCCACCGTGTCGGTGTACCCCGTACATGACGAGTTCGCCTTCGGGCTCATAGCGTCGAACGTCGTCCCAAGCTGACGGTTGGCGTTCGAAACCTCGCCGAGTGCGGCCAAGAACGGGCCCACGTCCGCTTTCGGTCCGAGGGCTTCAAAGCGCTGCACCGCACGCCGGAGGGCGAGGCTGGTCGTGAGCAACCGACGTGCTGGGGCGTCCTCCGGCATAGCCGCTGCACGCCGGTCGTCCCGAGCGAGTTCGCGTTCGAATAGCGCAGTGCCGTAGGCGTCCATCGCCTTGGCGGCGGCTTCGACCTTGGGCACCAGGATCAGGTGCTGCTCGCGCGCGAACTTGTATCCGTCTTCCTTGAACTCGCGGGTGGTCTGGTAGCGGGTCAGCGCCTTCAGTGTCGGATTGAGCTCGCGCAAGCTAGCAAGCAGCCGCGCAGCCTGCGGATCGACCTCCGGGACGGTACTAGGCAGGGCCGTCGCTTTTTCCAACTCGTCGATCACCCCATCGAAATCGACGATGCCGAAGTGGTACCACGCATTGGCCCCGAGCTTCGTGCCGAGCTTGAGCACGCGTTCGTTGTCGCGTCGGTACGCGGCAAGCTGGCGCTCCA
>NZ_JAKSXU010000129.1:0-110525 GCF_022829325.1 Methylobacterium sp. J-092
CCCCGACCCGAGATGGCCGCCCGTCACCGACACGGCCTCGATCATCTCCGAGCGAACCGCGTCCGCCACCGCCCGGAGATCGCTCTCCGGAAGCAACCGCAACGCGGACGTCTCGGACAAACCGTCCAAAATCGAGGGGGCGTTTTCTTGAGGTGTCAATGAACCACTCGCTCGCTTATGACGTCCGGCCCGAAAGGCATCCGTGGCAGGCCGCGTCGATCCGAGGCGACCGGCACGCGGTCCGCCTCTCGTGTGACGACGGGGTCGTTCCGACCACGCCTCGACCGAACTCGCCGTCGCCCGCTCGCGGGAACGTTGGTACGGCCGCTGTCATGATAGTGCCAATTACGGACCTTGTGGGATCCGATCAATGTTTCATCCCTCCCTTTTCCCGGTTTCGTGCCTTCGCTGCCACATGAGGCCCGCGTCGCTCCGCATTGTGCTGCCCGGAATCCTGACCATTCTCACCATCGTCTTCAGCACCGGAGCCGAGGCCGATCCCCGCCCGGTCGACGGGGACTTCACGTTCGCGTGTGCCTATCTCGGGGATTGCCCGCCGCGGACCGTGCCGGGTGGGCCCGACCGCGACGTGCGCCCGTTCGAGGGGACGCTCGGGCGGCCGTGCGCGTGGCGCGAGCGCCCGACGCCGTCGGGCCCGCGAAGGATCCGCACGTGCTCCTGAAGCCGGCCCGCCTCGCCGCCGTCGTCCTCCTGCTCGGATGCGGCGCGGCGCGGTCGTCGGACGCCTGCCCGGCGCTGTTCGCCGACGGCCGAGCGCCGGAGCTGACCAACCCGAAGCTCGCCCCCAGGACGCTGGCCCTGTGCTTCGATGCCTACGCGGTGCTCCATTCCGGCGTGGCGCGAACGCCGCTCTACGCCGCGGAGCACCTGACGCGAGCGAGCGTCGCGGCGGCGCGGCTGGTGGAGCGGATCGACGCCTTCCACGACGAGGACCGCGTCCCGCCGGACGACCGCGCGCGGCTCGACGACTACGTCCGCAGCGGCTTCGACCGCGGCCACCTCGCGCCGGCCGGCGACATGCCGACCGGCGAGGCTCAGGCGCAATCCTTCAGCCTCGCCAACATCGTGCCGCAGGATCGCGTGCTGAACCGGAGCCTGTGGGCCGCGATCGAGGAGAGCACCCGCCGGCTCGCGACCCGGCGCGGGCAGCTCTTCGTCGTGACCGGGCCGGTCTACGCGGGCGACGGGCTCGCCTCGATCAACGGCCGGGTGCTGGTGCCGACGCAGATGTTCAAGGCGATCTACGATCCGGTGGCCGGGGAGGGCGGTGCCTGGCTCGCGCCGAACGACGGCAGCGGGACCTTCCAGTCGGTGTCCCTCGCTGCGCTCCGCACCATCGCCGGGATCGACGCCTTCCCGTCGCTGCCGCCGGGCCAGAAGGCCTCGGCGATGACCCTACCGGAGCCGCGCGCCTATTCCCGCGACGACATCGCCAACCATCGTCCCCGCGGACGGGAGCAGACCTGGCAGGACTGGCTCGGCCACGAGGCCGTGCGCGCGCTGCACCGTGCGCTGCGGCAACTGCTCCGCGCGATCTTCTGAGGATCAGCCATGAAGAAATCCAAGGACGGCGAGGCCGCCTTCGAGCCCTTCGCCGACGGGGCCGCGGTGAGGACCATCGGGGCGCTCGCGTTCGAGAACGGCCCGGAGACGATCGCGCTCCACGGCTCCCTCGACCTGACGCGGGACGCGGCGGGCTTGGCCCAGGCGCGTGCGCTCAAGGCCACGGTCGACGCGATCGTCGCGTCGCTCGAGGCGGCGGACCTGCCGGGCAGGGTCGCCGAATCGGCGACGGAACCGACCATCGTGAAGAACCCTTTCGCCTGACGGCGACGGCGATCCGCTCGCTCAGGCGATCCGCACGCTCGTCAGCGCCTCGGCAGCGCGGCGGACCTCGGCGGCGATCAGCTCCTCGCTCGCCCCGTCGATCGGCATGTCGGCCAGGAGCACCGCGACGTCGCGCTTCACATCCTCTCGAACCTCGGGGTCCTCCTCCGACAGGCGCCCGATCAGCACGCCCATCACGATCTCCATCGCCAGCATCTTCGCGTAGAGGCGGGAGACGGCGTCGAGGGGCTCGTCGTCGGGTTCGGACATGGGGTTCCTGACTGTTGTGGATCGCGGTGGCACGAAGGCCCGGCAGTACCGCGCCGTGCGCGTGATCGGCCGGAGCGGGACCGCCGCGCAAGCCCCGCCGGAGATCAACCCCTCGGTCTCGCTGGACGAGGCCCGATCGTCACGGGGCCTGCGTGGTGGGAGAGGGACCCGCCTCCGTCGCTTGCGGCTCGGCGCCCGGCGCCTTGCGCGACACGTAGTACAGGTCGATCGCACGCCAGAAGGCGCCCTGCTCGTCCGACGTGCGACGCGCGAGCGCCGCGTCGAGAAGCGACATCGCTGCACGGGCGGGCGCGTTGCCCTTCACGTCTTCCAGAAGGCTGGCGAAGGTCAGCATGGGGGCGCCTCTCCCGGACGAATGTTTCGAGGAAACGCTCAAGCTCGCGGAACGATCCGGCATGACGGTTCGGCGAGGGCGACGCTTCGGCGAGCGGCTTCGTTCTTGCCTCGTAGGACGGCCGGCCTACCATGCGGCCGGCACGCCGCGCTGCGGCGGTCATGACGAAGGATTGTCGATGCTGTCTGTCAGATCCAGCCGGTGTGCCGCGGTCGCGGCCGTTCTCCTGGCGAGCCTGTCGCTGACGGGGGCGGCGATCGCGCGCGAGATGCCCGACGCGGCGGTCGAGGCGAAGGTCGGCAAGCCCAACGTGGTGATCCTGGCCACCGGCGGCACCATCGCCGGCGCCGGCGCGGATGCCGCCAACAGCGCGACCTACCAGGCGGCCAAGGTCGGCGTCGAGAAGCTGATCGCGGCGGTGCCGCAGATGTCGGCCATCGCCAACGTCCGCGGCGAGCAGGTCTTCCAGATCGCCTCCGAGAGCTTCACCGACGCGCAGCTGGTGCAGCTGGCCAAGCGCGTCTCGCAGCTCGTCAAGCAGAGCGACGTGGACGGCGTGGTCGTCACCCACGGCACGGACACGCTGGAGGAGACGTCGCTGTTCCTCAACCTCGTGGTGAAGACCGACAAGCCGATCGTCGTCGTCGGCTCGATGCGCCCGTCCACCGCCATCTCCGCCGACGGCGCGCTCAACCTGCTCGACGCGGTCGCGGTCGCCGGCAGCAAGGAGGCGATCGGCAAGGGCGTGACGGTGACGATGAACGACCAGATCCAGTCCGGTCGCGACGCCACCAAGCGCACCAACATCGTGCCGAGCGCGTTCTTCAGCCACTGGGGCTCGCTCGGCATGGTGGTCGAGGGCAAGACCTACTTCTTCCGCAGCCTCGACAAGCGCCACGGCACCAGCTCCGAGTTCGACATCGACACGATCGACAGCCTGCCGCTGGTGGCGATCGTCTACGGCTCGGGCAACATGTTCCCCGGCGCCTACAAGGCCGCGGTCGATGCCGGCGCCAAGGCGATCGTCAATGCCGGCACCGGAAACGGCTCGGTGCCGGGCTATCTCGTCGACACGCTGAAGGACATCCGCGCCAAGGGCACGCTGATCATCCGCTCGTCGCGGGTGCCCGACGGGTTCGTGCTGCGCAACGCCGAGCAGCCCGACGACACCTACGACTGGGTCGTCGCGCACGACCTGAACCCGCAGAAGGCGAAGATCCTCGCGGCGGTCGCGCTGACCAAGACCAGCGACACCAAGGAACTGCAACGGATCTTCTGGCAGTACTGAGGCTCGACGCTCCGGCTTCCCCTGCCGTCTTGCCCGTCGCCGCCATCTTACGGTCGGGCAGCGGGCCTAGACGTTCGCATCACGGTCGGCTCACCCGAGCCCGACCACGGACAGGACGGTCTCGGAGCGCTTCGGCTCCGAGCCGTCGAGAGGGCATGCGATGACAGAGATTCATCCGGTGGTCGCGGCGGTGACGGCCCGCATTGTCGAGCGCTCGCGCGACTCGCGGGCCGCCTATCTCGACCTCATCCGGCGCGAGCGGGATTCGGGCGTGCACCGGCCGACGCTGGCCTGCGGCAACCTCGCCCACGGCTTCGCGGCCTCCGGCGAGGACAAGGCCGCGATCCGCTCCGGCCGCGCGATGAACATCGGCATCGTCACCGCCTACAACGACATGCTGTCGGCGCATCAGCCCTACGGACGCTACCCCGAGCAGATCAAGCTGTTCGCCCGCGAGGTCGGCGCGACGGCGCAGGTCGCGGGCGGCACGCCGGCGATGTGCGACGGCGTCACCCAAGGCCAGCGCGGCATGGAGCTGTCGCTGTTCTCGCGCGACGCCATCGCCCTGTCGGCGGCGGTCGCGCTCAGCCACGGCATGTTCGACGGGGCCGCCCTGCTCGGCATCTGCGACAAGATCGTGCCGGGCCTGATCATCGGCGCGCTGCGCTTCGGCCACCTGCCGACGATCCTGATCCCGGCCGGGCCGATGCCGACGGGGATCGCCAACAAGGAGAAGCAGCGCATCCGCCAGCTCTACGCCGAGGGCAAGGTCGGGCGCGAGGAGCTGCTGGAATCGGAATCCGCCTCCTATCACGGGGCCGGCACCTGCACGTTCTACGGCACCGCGAACTCCAATCAGATGATGATGGACGTGATGGGCCTGCACATGCCCGGCGCCTCGTTCATCAATCCGGGCACCAAGCTGCGACAGGCCGTGACTCGCGCCGCGATCCACCGGCTGTCGGAGATCGGCGCGTCGGGCAACGACTACCGGCCGCTCGGGCGCTGCATCGACGAGAAGGCGATCGTCAACGCGGTGGTCGGGCTGCTCGCCACCGGCGGCTCGACCAACCACGCGATCCACCTGCCGGCGATGGCGCGTGCCGCCGGCATCGTTCTCGACTGGGAGGATTTCGACCGGCTGTCCGGTGTGGTGCCGCTGATCGCCCGGGTCTATCCGAACGGCTCCGGCGACGTGAACCATTTCCACGCCGCCGGCGGGATGAGCTTCGTGATGGCGAGCCTGATCGACGCCGGCCTGCTGCACGACGACATCCTCACCGTGTCCGGTTCGCGCCTGCGCGACCACGCCCGCGACCCGAAGCTGTCGGGCGACGCGCTGACCTTCGAGGAGGCGGTGCCCGAGAGCCTCGACGACACGATGCTGCGCAAGCCCGCCGCGCCGTTCCAGGCCGATGGCGGGATGCGCCTGGTGAAGGGAAACCTCGGCCGCGCCACCTTCAAGACCAGCGCCGTGGACGAGCACCGTCGCACGATCGAGGCGCCGGCCCGCGTCTTCGACGACCAGGACGACGTGCTGAAGGCGTTCAAGGCGGGCGAGCTCGAGCGCGACGTGGTCGTTGTGGTTCGCTTCCAGGGCCCCCGCGCCAACGGGATGCCGGAACTGCACAAGCTCACGCCGCAGCTCGGCGTGCTGCAGGACCGCGGCCACAAGGTCGCCCTGGTCACGGACGGCCGGATGTCGGGTGCGTCGGGCAAGGTGCCGGCGGCGATCCATCTCAGCCCGGAGGCGCTCGGCGGCGGCCTCATCGCGAAGATCCGCGACGGCGACATCGTGCGGCTCAGCGCGGAGGAAGGGCTGCTGCAGGTGCTCGTCGACGACGCGGAACTCGCCGCCCGCGACGAGGCCGCGGCGCCGCCGCCGGCCACCGGGACCGGGCGGGAGCTGTTCGCCTTCATGCGCCACGGCGCCGACGGGGCCGAGCAGGGCGCCTCGGCGATGCTCGCGGCCGCCGGCCTATGATCACGAAACGGGAGATCCAATCATGACCGGCATCGACGCGCTGATGCGCACCGTCCCCGTGATCCCCGTCCTCGTGATCGAGGACGTCGAGCATGCCGAGCCGATCGCACGAGCCCTGGTCGAGGGCGGCCTGACCGCGCTCGAGGTCACGCTCCGCACGCCGGCCGCCCTCGACGTGATCCGCGCAATGTCGCGGGTGGAGGGCGCGGTGGTCGGGGCGGGAACGGTCCTCAACGAGCGCGACCTCGACGCGGCGATCGAAGCCGGCGCGACGTTCATCGTCAGCCCCGGCCTCACCCCGCCGCTCACCGAGGCGGCGTTGAAGCGCGGCATCCCCTACCTGCCGGGGGTGGCGAATGCCGCCGACATCATGCGCGGGCTCGACCACGGGCTCGACCGGTTCAAGTTCTTCCCGGCGGAAGCGTCCGGCGGGATCAAGGCGCTGAAGGCGCTGGCCGCCCCGTTCGGGCAGGTCCGGTTCTGCCCGACCGGCGGCATCTCCGAGGCGACGGCGCCGGACTGGCTCGCGCTCGACGCAGTTCTCTGCGTCGGCGGAAGCTGGGTCGTGAAGCCCGGCGCGCCGGACGTGGACGCGATCCGCAAGGCCGCCCTGGCGGCGACCGGCCTGCGGCACTAGGCGCACGAAAACGCCCGCCCCGGTTTCCCGGAGCGGGCGCAACGTCTCGAACCGGATCGATGCCGATCCGCTATCGTCGATCAGCAATCGTTCTTGGCAGCCTGCGCGGCGGTCGGGTTGCCCTTGTCCTGGGCGTTGACGTCCGCCGGCGAGGTGGCTCCGGCGGCGGAACCGGCCTTGTTCATCGCGCCGACGGTGCCGGGCGACTCGCCCTTGGCGCCGGGGCTGGTGTTGGCGGTGGCCTTCGGATCGACCGTCGAGGCCTTGCTGGCGTCCTTGTCGGGGGTGACGGTGGTTCCGGTCGAGCACGGCGCGGCGAACGCGGCCGACGACATCAGAACGAGAGCGGCGGCACCGGCGAAAGTGGTGATCTTGGTCATGCGTTTCTCCGCAGTTTCTTGAGGCGGGTATCAAACGTCAGGACCGCCGGAGGGTTCCTTTATTATTTCAACCTGGCAATGCGGACGGGTGAACCCTCCCGCATTGCTGTACGGCGACTTCGAGCGACGACGATGAGCCGTCTAACGGCGGTGTCTTACGTTTTGCAGCCGGGACTATTCCGCTGGCGCGACGGCGCGAAGCTCGCGCGGGCTGAACCGGCCGTCCCCCGTGCTCTGCATGTCGACCCGGCGCTGATGGTGCTCGTGCAGGGTCGAGCGATGGCCGATCGAGACGATCGTGGTGTTGGGCAGGGTCTCGCGCAGCATCCGGTAGATGCCGGCCTCGCTCGGCTCGTCGAGGGCGGCGGTGGATTCGTCGAGGAACAGCCATTCGGGCTTGGCCAGCACCGCGCGAGCGATCGCCAGGCGCTGCTGCTCGCCGCCGGACAGGCGCTGGTCCCAGGCGTCGACCTCGTCCAGGCGATCGACCAGAGCCGGCAGTTGCGCCGCGACCAGCGCCTCGCGGATCGCCGCGTCCGGAAACTGGTCGGTTGTGTTCGGGTAGCACACGGCACCGCGCAGCGTGCCGAGGGGAATGTAGGGCCGCTGCGGCAGCACCAGGGCCGATTGGCCGGCGGGCACGTCGATCCGGCCCTTGCCGAACGGCCAGATCCCGGCGATCGCGCGGAACAGGGTCGACTTGCCGGAGCCCGAGGGGCCGGTGACGAGCGTCGACGCGCCCTTCGTCATCGCAAGGCTGTCGGCGGTGACGATCGTCCGCCCGTCGGGCAGGGCGAGCGTCAGCCCGGTCGCGGTCACGTCGGACCCGGTGGCGTTGCCGTGGCCGAGCCCGTCGGAGGCGGCGGAATAGGCTTCGGCCAGCGTCATCGCGCGCTTGAACGAGGCGAGACGGTTGGTGTTGGCCTTGTAGGCCGCGATCGTGACGTAGGAGTTGATGAAGAACGACAGCGACGACTGCACGCTGGAGAAGGCGTCGCCGGTCTGCTGGAACTGTCCGAGGGTGATCTTCTTGAGGAAGTAGCTCGGCGCGGCGAGGATGTAGGGAAACACCACGCTGATCTGGCTGTAGGACAGCGTGAAGCTGCCGAGCTTGATCCGCCGGTAGATGATGCCGAGGTAGTTGTCGATGATCTCGCCGAACAGGCTCTTCAGCCTGACGTTCTCCGCGCGCTCGCCGCGCAGGAGCGCGATCTGCTCGGAGTAGATCCGCGAGCGGGCGAGCGAGAAGCGGAAGTCGGCCTCGACCTTCTCCTGCCGGAAGTCGAGCCCGATCAGCGGGCGTCCGATCAGGTGCGTCAGCCAGGTGCCGACCAGCGCGTAGCCGACGACGAGCCAGACCAGGAAGCCCGGGACCACGGTGTCGGTGAACGGCAAGACGAAATCGCGCGACAGGCCCCACAGGATGACCATGAACGAGACCAGGGTCGCCGCCTGTGACAGCAGGCGGATCGAGAGCGTCGTCGTCTGCGAGATGAACAGGTTGACGTCGCTCTGGATGCGCTGGTCCGGGTTGTCCGCGTGCTCGCCGGTGAAGGGGATGCGGTAATGCGTGCCGCCGTCGAGCCAACGCTCGTAGAAGCTCCGGGTCAGCCAGGTCCGCCAGCGCAGGTGGAGCGACGCGTCGACGAAGGTGTCGAACATGCCGACCACGACCCAGATCGTGGCGAGCGGGGCGAAGATCCAGACGAGCTGGTACCAGAACGCGTCGGCATTGTACTCCTGCAGCGCATTGAACAGGTCGCGGAACCAGAAGTTCAGGCGCAGCTGCAGCGCTACCTGGGCGAAGGTGATGAAGATCGACAGCGCCACCAGCCGCTGCCCGACCTTGCCCTCGGTGTTGCCGAAGAAGCGGAACGGGCCGATCTCCCGGGTCGGCGCCTCGCGGCTGGCGAAGTACGGATCGGCGATCAGGGTGATCGCGCGGATCGGCTTCAGGTAGGAGATCGCCAGGACCAGCCCGCCGAACACCACGGCGCCCGTGGCCGCGAAGTCCGGCGGGAGCAGGGCGGCGAGCGTCGGCGGCAGCGCTCCCATCGCGGCCAGCGTCTTGCCGCCGGCGAGCACGAGGTAGCCGATCCCGTAGACCGAGACGAAGACCTTCAGGTAGGCGGAGAGGTTGGCCGAGGCGAGCAGGATGCCGGCCATGGCGAAGCCCGCGAGCGAGACGTAGAGCGGCGGGGCGGGGACGCCGGGTGCCGCCAGCAGCGCGAGGGCGGCGAGCGCCGTGAGGACGGCCTGCAGGCCGAGCCCGCTTCGAAGTGCGGCCACGCGCGTCTCCCGGAAATCTTGACGATCGGCTCCGTTCGCGAAGCCCTTCCCGGCGGCAGTGACCGCGGGTCGTGGCGAGATCGTGGCACCGGCCAGGGCGCGACGCTCAACCGCGCGTGAGCCGGCCGCCTACCAGTTCCATTCCTCGAAGCCCGGCTCGCGACAGCGATAGCCGATCGGGCATTGCGGGTTGTCGCGGGTGGGCACGAGGCGAAGCTCGGCGATCTCGGACAGGTCGCAGAAGCTGCGGTCGCGCACGATGCGCTCGGGCTGCGCGCCGCCGACCGCGATCGTCACGTCGCCGCCGCGCTTGACCATCTCCATCGCGTCCGCGCAGGCGATGCGCGGTGTCGCCTGCCGCGTCTGCGCCGAGGCCGGCCCCGACGCGAGGGCGATCACAAGAGCCGTGGCGAAGCATCTCATCGCTGGGAATCGGGCGCCTCGTTGGCTCGCCCTGAAGGGAGCGGCGCGCGAGCATGGCAGTGAATTGGTGCACCCGCCATTGCACCGATGCAACGCCGGAAGTGTCGCGTCGAAGACCCACCTGCGATCCGTCGCCGCCGCAGCGCCGTATTCGCGCGTTTAGGGATTTCGCGCCGCGCAAGACTTGTTAAGATTTCGTCGCCCGCGGTGCGCAGTCTGCGAATCGCTGGATCTTCGAGGCGGCGTCCCGGCGGACCTTCGGCATCTCCATCGCTCCCGCGTCGCGACGGACGGGCGCACGGAAGATTTCGGCGTCGGATGCGTGCGGCCCACGAAGGGGAGGGCGGGATGACGATGGCGGCGGGGCTCGAGGCGTACCCGACGGAACAGAGCAGCGGAGCGGGCCGTCCCGTTTCGAAGCGCTGGGTCGCGCTGTTCGTCGCGCTCGCCGCCGGCTGGGGCACGCTTTTCGGGTATAGCGTGACGTTCCTCAGCGAAGATCTCCCGTTCAGGCCGGCCGCCGCCGCCCCGCCGGAGGTGCCCGCCTTCGGCTTCCCCCCCTTGCCGCAGACCATCGCCGTCGCGGCCGCCACGCCGGTGCCCGAAGTACAGGTGCCGCGCGTCGTCGAAGCGCCGGCTCCGGTCGTCGCGGCGGTCTCGGCACCGGCCGCTGCTTCGGTGCCCGCACCGCCGCCGCGGGTGGAGCGCGCCGAGTACGTCGGGACCTGGGGCCCGACCGAGGCCGCCTGCGGCAAGCGCTCGCGCCGACGCGGCTACATCCCCGCGACGATCACGCCCGAGCGCGCCAGTGCCGGGCGGACGATCTGCAGCTTCCACGACGGCCGACGCGTCGGGAACGCCTGGACCATGGCCGCGGACTGCGCCGAGCGCGGCCGGCGCTGGTCCTCCCAGGTCCGCCTCGTCGTCGACGGCGACCGCCTGACCTGGACGAGCGGCAAGGGCACCGCATCCTACGTCCGCTGCGGAAAGCGGGCGGGCTGACACGGCGCGTCGTCGATCGCTCCTGTCGTCCTTTTCGCAGAATCGCCGCTGCGGCTCTCGTCGACTTCCCCGTTGAAAGGCTTGAAGCGCGTCGCGTCAGAGCCTCCCGCTCAGGATGTCCGCGGGAGGCCGCGCGCGCGCGGCCAATGGTCGAGACAGATCTGCCGCAGGCTTCCCCGAAGCCGCCCGAGCCCCCTCGTCGTCCAAGCGTCCGCTCGCCGATCGTTTCACAGCGTCGGGAAGACGGCGCCGACCCGGGCCCAAGCGCAACGAAAAAAGGGGCCGCCTCGCGGCGACCCCCTTCCGACGTTGCAATGGTGGCTCGGACTTAGAAGTCCATCCCGCCGCCCATGCCGCCCATGCCGCCGCCGCCGCCCATGGGGGCGCCGCTGTCCTTCTTCGGAGAGTCGGCGATCATGGCTTCGGTGGTGACGAGCAGGCCGGCGACCGAGGCCGCGTCCTGCAGGGCGGTGCGCACGACCTTGGCCGGGTCGATGATGCCGGCCTGGATCATGTCGACGTACTCTTCCGTCTGGGCGTTGAAGCCGTAGGACTCGGAGCTGGTGTTGTCGGTGATCTTGCCGACGACGATGGAGCCCTCGACGCCCGAGTTCTGGGCGATCTGACGGATCGGGGCCTCGAGCGCCTTCAGCACGATCTTGATGCCGGCCTGGACGTCGGGGTTGTCGCTCGAGAGGGCGGCGACCGCCTTCTTGGCGCGGAGCAGGGCGGTGCCGCCGCCGGGGACGATGCCCTCTTCCACCGCAGCGCGGGTGGCGTTGAGCGCGTCGTCGACGCGGTCCTTCTTCTCCTTGACCTCGACCTCGGTCGCGCCGCCGACGCGGATGACCGCGACGCCGCCGGCGAGCTTGGCCAGGCGCTCCTGGAGCTTCTCACGGTCGTAGTCCGAGGTGGTCTCCTCGATCTGCGCCTTGATCTGCCCGACGCGCGCCTCGATGTCGGCCTTCTCGCCCGAACCGTCGATGATCGTCGTGGTCTCCTTCTCGATGCGGATCCGCTTGGCGCGGCCGAGCATCGGCAGGGTGACGTTCTCGAGCTTGATGCCGAGATCCTCGGCGATCATCTGGCCCTGCGTGAGGATCGCGATGTCCTCGAGCATCGCCTTGCGGCGATCGCCGAAGCCCGGCGCCTTCACGGCCGCGACCTTCAGGCCGCCGCGCAGCTTGTTGACCACGAGGGTGGCGAGCGCCTCGCCCTCGATGTCCTCGGCGATGATGACCAGCGGCTTGCCGGTCTGCACCACGGCCTCGAGCACCGGCAGCATCGCCTGGAGCGACGACAGCTTCTTCTCGTGGATGAGGATGTAGGGGTCCTCGAGCTCGGCGACCATCTTCTCCGCGTTCGTGATGAAGTACGGGGACAGGTAGCCGCGGTCGAACTGCATGCCCTCGACGACGTCGAGCTCGGTCTCGGCGGTCTTGGCTTCCTCGACGGTGATGACACCCTCGTTGCCGACCTTCTGCATCGCGTGGGCGATCATCTCGCCGATTTCCTTGTCGCCGTTCGACGAGATCGTGCCGACCTGGGCGACCTCCTCGGACGAGGCGACCTTCTTGGAGCGCGCGATGATGTCCTTGACCGCGGCGGCCGTGGCGAGGTCGATGCCGCGCTTCAGGTCCATCGGGTTCATGCCGGCGGCGACGTACTTGGCGCCTTCGCGGACAATCGCCTGGGCGAGCACGGTCGCGGTGGTGGTGCCGTCACCGGCGATGTCGTTGGTCTTCGAGGCCACTTCGCGCACCATCTGGGCGCCCATGTTCTCGAACTTGTCGGAGAGCTCGATCTCCTTGGCGACGGTGACGCCGTCCTTGGTGATGCGCGGCGCGCCGAAGCTCTTCTCGATCACGACGTTGCGGCCCTTGGGGCCGAGCGTCACCTTGACGGCATCCGCGAGGATGTCGACGCCGCGGAGCATCTTGTCGCGCGCGTCGGAGGAGAAACGAACGTCTTTCGCTGCCATGTGCAGGATTCCTTTTCGTTGGTGGAGAAGCCCCAAGACCCGGGCGGGCCTCGAAGGGCGGTTACGTCAGGTGTCCGAAGACCTCAGGCGACGACGCCCATGATGTCGGATTCCTTCATGATCAGGAGATCCTGACCGTCGATCTTGACCTCGGTGCCCGACCACTTGCCGAACAGGACGCGGTCGCCGGCCTTGACGTCGAGCGCGTTGATGCGGCCGGCCTCGTCGCGGGCGCCCGGGCCGACGGCGACGATCTCGCCTTCCTGCGGCTTCTCCTTGGCGGTGTCGGGGATGATGATGCCGCCCTTGGTCTTCTCTTCGCCTTCGATGCGGCGGACGACGACCCGGTCGTGCAGCGGACGGAACTTCATGAGCTGCCCTCTTGTTTGAATTCGCAAATCGGCGTTGATGCCGCGGAGACCCGCGTCCAACCCTGGCCGTTAGCACTCGTGGAAGATGAGTGCCAAGGCTGCGGGCGAGATAGCGGCGGCCCCTTGGCGAGTCAAGTCTGTCGCACCCCGCGGCGGCCGTCGCGCGCCGGGTTTCTCCCCCTCATCGCAAGCGCCGACGGAATTCCCTTTCATGCTCAGCCTGCACGGCCCCGAGGGCGCGCTCGCGCCGAGCGACACCGGCGGCCGCGCCGCCGTCCCGACCCAGACCGTGTGGATCGACCTCAACGATCCGACCCCCGAGGAGGCCCGGGCGGTGGAGGAGGCCACCGGCATCCGCGTGCCTTCGCGCAAGGCGCTGTCCGAGGTCGAGAGCTCCAGCCGCCTGCGCCGGCTGAAGAACGGCCTGTCGCTCTCGACGCCGATGGTGACCTTCGAGAGCACCGACTCGCTGCTCAAGCCGCTCGGCTTCGTCCTGACGCCGGACCACCTCGTCACCGTGCGCTTCCACGAGCTGCGCGCCTTCACCGAGGTGCGCAAGCGGATCGACGAGGGGGAGGTCGCCAAGACCGGGATCGAGGTCTTCCTGCTGCTGATGGAGGAGCTGGTCGACAGCCTCGCCGATGCGCTCGAGGACATGGGCGCCGAGCTCGACGGCCTCTCGACGCGGATCTTCGACTTCGACGTGCGCGCCCGACCGTCGAAATCCGACGAGAAGGCTCCGCCGCGCCGCCGCGACCTGGCGCTGAAGCGCATCCTGCGGGGCATCGCCCGCCGCGGGAAGGTGCTCGGCAAGATCCGGGCGAGCCTGCTCGGCCTCGAGCGCATCGTGCCCTTCGTCGCCGGAGCCTGCGAGCAGGTGCTGGCCCAGGAGGAGACCGATGCACGCTTCGAGACGATCCGCCGGGACATCGAATCCCTCGACGAGTTCGAGACCCGGCTCTCGGAGAACGTCCAGTTCCTCCTCGACGCGGCCTTGGGCCTGATCAACATCGAGCAGAACAACGTCTTCCGCGTCCTCACCGTCGTCTCGGTGGTCGGCGTGCCGCCAACGCTGATCGCGTCGATGTACGGGATGAACTTCAAGCACATGCCCGAGCTGGATTGGGCCTACGGCTACCCCTACGCGCTCAGCCTGATCCTCGCGAGCGCGATCATCCCGATCGTGGTGTTCCGGATCAAGGGTTGGTTCTGAGGCGGCGCATCAGAGGACATCGCGCCGCTCGATCGCGGCGAGAATCGTCCCGCGGACGCCGTCGAGGTTTTCGTCGATCTCGGCGTTGGCGATGCGCACGACCTCGAACCCGCATCGTCCGAGCCATTCGGTCCGAACGGCATCGGACGCGATCGCGGCCTGCGATCCATGCGTCGCACCCACGACCTCGACGACGCGCTTCGCCTCGATGCAGGCGAAATCGACGACGTAGCGATCGATCGGCCATTGCCGCCGGAACTTGCGCCCGTTCAGCTGCCGATTGCGGAGGACGCGCCAGAGCCGTGCCTCCGCACCGGTCTGCGTCGCCCGCAAATTCGTCGCACGCTGCGTCGGGTTCGGCATGCCATGACCTGACCTCACAAGCCGACGCGACCTCGCGGATGCGCGACGCACACCCTCTCCCGTTCGGGAGAGGGTTGGGGTGAGGGGACAGGTTCATCCGGAGAAGGCGCATCCCTCACCCTGTCCCTCTCCCGGACGGGAGAGGGGACCCGCGCGTCCCCCTATAGGAAGTGTAGATCGTCCTGCCCTTCTCCCCCTGGGAGAAGGGACCCGCGGTTCACCCCACGATCGCCGAGAAGTCTGCGACTTCTCGGGTTGCGGCGCGCAGCGCGTTGAGGAGGGCGAGGCGGTTCTCGCGAAGCGCAGCGTCGTCGGCGTTGACGGTGACGTGCTCGAAGAAGGCGTCCACCGGGGCGCGCAGGTGCGAGAGCGCCCGCATCGCGCCGGCAAAATCCTCCTTCGCGACCGCCGCCGAAGCCTCGACCCGCGCCGTCGCCAGTGCCTCGGCGAGCGCCCGCTCCTCGGGCTGGCCGGCGGCGGCGAGCGCGGCATCGGGCTCGGCATCGTAGGCGCGGCCGTCCTTCTTTTCCTCGATGCGCAGGATGTTCGAGGCGCGCTTCACGCCGGCGAGCAGGTTCCTGCCGTCCTCGGTGTCGAGGAAGGCGCCGAGCGCCTCGACCCGGCGGACCACCATCAGCAGGTCGTCCTGGCCGGGCAGCGCGAAGACCGCATCGATCAGGTCGTGGCGGGCGCCCTTGTCGCGCAGGTAGACTTTGAGGCGGTCGGCGAAGAAGGCCAGCAAGTCGGCGACGCGCTGGGCCGACGGGCTTCGGTCGGCCTCGCCGTCGGTCTCGACGATTGCGGAGAAATGGAAGCCGGCCGAGCCGAGATCGTCCTCGCGGATGCTTGCGGGCTCGGCGGAGGCGGCCGGCGCGCCACGGGTTTCCGCGATGGCGAACTGTCGGTTGGCGACGCTCGAAAGCGGCAGCCGCAGGGACCGCTCCAGCGTGGTCCGGATCACCCCCAAAGCCGCCCGCCGCAGCGCGTACGGGTCCTTGCTCCCGGTGGGCTTCTCGTCGATCGCCCAGAAGCCCACCAGCGTGTCGAGCTTGTCGGCGAGCGCCACCGCCACCGAGACCGGATCGGTCGGCACGCGGTCGCTCGGCCCGACCGGCTTGTAGTGCTCCTCGATCGCGGCACAGACGCTCGGGTTCTCGCCCCGGAGCGCGGCGTAGCGGGCGCCCATCAAGCCCTGCAGCTCGGGAAACTCGCCGACCATCTCGGTGACGAGGTCCGCCTTGGCGAGCCGCGCGGCGCGCTCGGCGAGGTCGGCATCGGCGCCGACGAGGGAGGCAAGCTCACGCGCGAGCGCCGCGATGCGCTGCACCCGCTCGCCCTGCGTCCCGAGCTTTTCGTGAAACACGATGGTGTCAAGCTTCGGCAGGCGGTCCGCGAGGCGGATCGCCTTGTCGGTCTCCCAGAAGAACTTCGCGTCCGAGAGCCGGGCGCGGACCACGCGCTCGTTGCCCGCGGTGATCGCGGCGCCGCCGTCCGTGGCGACGAGGTTCGAGACCAGGATGAAGGCCGGCGCCAGCGCGCCGCCGGCGTCGCGCACGACGAAGCATTTCTGGTTGGCGCGGATGGTGGCGCGCACCGCCTCGCCCGGGATGTCGAGGAAGCTTTGGTCGAAGGTGCCCATCAGCACCACCGGCCATTCGACGAGGCCTGCGACCTCCTCCAGCAGGCCCTCGTCCTCCACGAGCTCGAGGCCGCGGGCGAAGGCGAGGTCGCGGGCGTCGTGCAGGATGATGTCCTTGCGGCGATCCGCATCGAGCACGACCTTGGCGCGCTCCAGGCTCCGGACGTAGTCGTCGAAGCGACGGACCTCGATCGCGCCGGGCGCCAGGAAGCGGTGGCCGTAGGTGGTGGTGCCCGACGTGATGCCGCCGACCTCGAACGGCACCAGGTCCGGCGTCTCGGTCTCCGGGCCGAAGGTCGCGACGATCGATTGCAGCGGGCGCACCCAGCGCAGGGCGCCCGCCTGCGCCGAGGCCGCCCCCCAGCGCATGGATTTCGGCCAGGGGAAGCTCTTGATGATCGCCGGCAGGACCTCGGCCAGCACGTCCAGCGTCTCGCGGCCGGGCTTTTCGATCACCGCGAGGTAGAACTCGCCCTTCTTCGGGTCGATGATCGTCCGCGCCTGGTCGAGGCTCGTCAGCCCGGCGCCGCGCAGGAAGCCCTGCACCGCGGCGTCCGGCGCGCCGACCTTCGGTCCGCGCCGCTCCTCGCGCAAAGCCTCGCCGCGCGCGGGCAAGCCGGCGATGTGGAGCGCCAGCCGGCGCGGGGTCGCGAAGGCCTTCGCGCCGTCGTAGAGGAAGCCGCGCTCGACCAGCGCGTCGGTGACGAGCTTCTTCAGGTCCTCGGCCGCGCGCCGCTGCATGCGGGCCGGGATTTCTTCGGAGCGGAGTTCGAGCAGCAAATCGGGCATGGCCGCGGGAATAGACGCCCGCTCCGCGTCCGTCGAGACGGAGCGTGCGGAGAGGCGCGGGATGCCGCCGCTGATCTGCGCGTCGCGCTCGGGCTAGGGCAGCTTCGCAGAAAGGATCGTCACGAGATCCCAGGTTTGCGCCGTCGTCGAGCGCACGTCGGCGATCAGCCAGCGCCCGTTCTCGCGCACGAGATCGTAGCGCAGGTCCTGCGGCGTGCCGTTGTGGAAGGTCGCCTGCACCACCGCACGCGCGTCGTCGGATGCGAGCATGGTGAGCTTCAGGGTCTTCTCCCAGTTCGCCTCCGTGTCCTGCCCGTTCACGTAGAAGGCGAAATCCAGTCGGCCGACCTCGTTTCCGGCCTCGCGCCGGTCCCGCTCGTAGAGCGAGCGCACGCGCGCGGCATAGAAGCCGACCGCGCCGATATCGTCCTTGGCGTAGAACGCGCGCACGGTCTCGACCGGGTCGGTGGCGGACTGGGCGAAGGCCGGAGCAGCGCCGAGGGCGAACAAGGCCAGGGTGGCGAACGCGAACCGGTTCATGCCGCCGCCGGCGCGCCGCCGGCCTCCGTGAGCAGCCAGGCCGCGCCGCAGGCCTTGGCCAGCTCGCGCACCCGCAGGATGTAGCTCTGGCGCTCGGTCACCGAGATCACGCCGCGGGCGTCGAGCAGGTTGAAGACGTGGCTCGCCTTGATGCACTGGTCGTAGGCCGGCTGAACCATGCGGTGGCGCGCGCCAGCGCGCTCGGGAGCGCCGGCGTCGAGGTAGAGGCGGCAGGCCTTCTCGGAATCGGCGAACTGGCGGAACAGCATCGCCGTGTCGGCCGCCTCGAAGTTGTGCCGCGAATATTCCTGCTCGGCCTGCAGGAATACGTCGCCGTAGCTCACCCTGTCCGCGCCGACGCCGCCGTTGAAGTTCAGATCGTAGACGTTCTCCACGCCCTGCACGTACATCGCCAGGCGCTCCAGCCCGTAGGTCAGCTCGCCCGCGACCGGTGCGCATTCGAGGCCGGCGACCTGCTGGAAGTAGGTGAACTGGCTCACCTCCATGCCGTCGCACCAGCATTCCCAGCCGAGACCCCAGGCACCCAGCGTGGGGCTTTCCCAGTCGTCCTCGACGAAGCGGATGTCGTGCAGGGCGAGATCGACGCCGATCGCGGCGAGCGATTCGAGGTAGAGCTCCTGCAGGTTCTCGGGGTTCGGCTTCAGGATGACCTGGAACTGGTAGTAGTGCTGCAGCCGGTTCGGGTTCTCGCCGTAGCGCCCGTCCTTCGGCCGGCGCGAGGGCTGGACGTAGGCGGCCTTCCACGGCTTCGGGCCGAGCGCGCGCAGCGTCGTCGCCGGGTGGAACGTGCCCGCCCCGACCTCCATGTCGTAAGGCTGCAGGATCACGCAGCCCTTGGCGGCCCAGAAGCGCTGCAGGGTCAGGATCAGGCCCTGGAACGACGTTTTCGGGCTGAGATCGGCATCGCTCGGCATGGGCGCTTCTTCGTCGTCGGGCAGGGGAGGCGGCAGCGTTTAAGCGCGGGCGACCGCATTGGGCAACCGAGACGCCGGCGCGGGTGCGGGCGCACACCGAATGCGGCGCAATTTCGGCAGACAAGCGGAACCGTATCGCGACGGCCAAGTTTATTGCCCAACACTGGGATATCGGCCGCCCGCCCCGGCCGAACGCGACGGAACAACAGTCATGCGCAGCCTCGCCAAGAAGAACGTCACCGTCTTCGCGGTCCTCGTCGCCGCCTCGCTCGTCGCGACACCGCTGGTGATGAGCGCCAGCAGCGCGCTGGCCACCGTGGACGACGTCTCGGCGGTGGCCGTGCCGGTCGCGGTGGTGCCGGTCGAGGTGGCGCCCGTCGCCGCGCCGGCCGTCAAGGCCGAGGGCTGCACCCGCAAGGTGCGGGTGGTCTACAGCGGGTACGGCACGCCGGACGCCGCCTGCCTCGCGCGCTGAGCGCGCCGTCGTGTGGCGGCCTTGCGGCCTCCGCGCGACGTCGCCTCACAGGCCGTAACGCGCCCAGGCCGCACGCTCCTCGATCGCGGCGATGGCCTCGTCGGCCACGCCGATCCCGCCCGGCGCCCCGCGGCGCAGCAGGCGGGCGACGAACGACCCCTTCGCCTCGGCGATCAGCCTCAGGTCCACGTCCTCGCCGAAACGGGCGCGCAGCGTCGAGCGGATGTCGCCGACCGCGTCGACGAGCCCGAGCTCGAGAGCCTGCCGTCCCGTCCAGATCGCCCCCGTGAACAGGTTCTCGCCGGACCTCAACGTCGGGCGACGCGTCGTGACGAGACCGGTGAACAGGTCCTGCACGTCGGCCTGGATGCGCAGCAGGCGTTCGACGTCGGCCGGGTCCTCCGGCCGGAACGGATCGAGCATCGCCTTGGCGTCGCCCTGGGTGTGGACGCGGCGCTCGACGCCGATGCGCGCGAGCAGCTTGTCGAACCCGAAGCCGGCCGAGACGACGCCGATCGAGCCGACCACCGAGGTCGGGTCGGCGACGATGGTGTCGGCCGCGCAGGCGATCATGTAGCCGCCCGACGCCGCCACGTCCTCGACGAAGGCGTAGACCGGCAGGTTCTTCTCCACGGCGAGATCCCGGATGCGCCGGTGGATCAGGTGGGATTGCGCCGGCGCGCCGCCCGGCGAGTTGATCACGATCGCCACGGCGACCGCGCCCGGCATCGCGAAGGCGCGCTCCAGGCTGCCCGCGACCGTGGCGATCGAGAGGCCCGGGCGCAGCGGCGAGACCGCGCCGATGGCGCCGTTCAGGCGCACCACGGCGACGCGCGACCGCGTCTTGCGAAAGCGCGCCGGAAGGAGCGCACGCACGAAATCCGGAACGGCGAAGGACATGGAGATCCGATGGTGGGAGAAGGCCCGCGTCGTGGGAGGTGGTCATCGCCGGCCCCACGGCAAGGCTTGCGGAGCAGGGCGCGTCGTTTCGCGGCCTGCCGATCGAACCGAATCGCGCCGGCCGCCGTTTCCGGCGCGGCGGAGCGTTCTCCGCCCGGGCGGGGCCCGACCCCTCGCCCGTCCCACAGGTAAGGAGAGGACGTCTCGATGCGATCCTGGAGATTTCTGATGGTCGTGCTCGCGCTGCTCGGCGGCGCGACGGGCCTGAGCCTCTCGGCGAAGGCCGCCCCGATGACGGTGCCGATCACCGCCGCGCAGAACGATGCCGCGCCGCTGGTGCAGAATGCCCGCTGGCACGGCCGCCGCCATTGGCATCGCCACCATCGCTGGCACCGGCATCACCGCTGGCACCGTCACCATCACTGGCGCCGGCATCATCACCACCACCATCACGGTCATCATCGCCGGCTGCGGTTCTACTGAGGTTTTGCGAGGGGGGCGTCCGGGACGCCCTCTCTTTTCATGCGTCGCGGATGATTTGCCCCGCATGCACCTTCACGCCGGCCAGGGCCGGCCACGGTGCAGGGCGTCCGCCTCGGCGGTGAAGCCGCCGTCCGCCCCCTGCAGGACGAGCGGCGGATGCAATTCGAGCGCGGCACGGCTTCCCTTGGTCGCGCGGACGAGGATGCGGATCGCCGGACGCTCGGCGCGGGCGTGGACCGGACGGATCGCGACGCCGCCGAACCGGTTGCGCAGGGCTTCGAGGCAAAGCGGCAGGGCGTCGGCCCGGTGGATCAACCCGAGCCGACCGTCCGGTCGAAGCAGGTCGGTGCAGGTCCGGATCCAGCGCTCCAACCCGCCCACAGGGAAGTCGTGGGCGGCGGCCTTGCCCGCGTCCGGCGACGGGCGGTGACGTCCCGCCTCGAAGAACGGCGGGTTGGTGAGCACGATGTCGGCGCAACCCGTTGCGAGGCCGGCGCTGCGGCGATCGGCACCGGAGGCGAGCACGTCGGCCTCGACCACCGTCACCCGGTCGGCCAGCGCGTTCAGCTCGGCGTTCCGGCGCGCCAGCGCGGCGATCTCGGGCGCGCGCTCGACCAGCACGATGCGGCTGCCGGGTTCGCGGATGCCGACGGCGAGCCCGACCGCCCCCGTCCCGGCCCCGACGTCGCAGACGACGTCGCCCGGCTTCGGCTCGATCCACCGCGCCAGCAGGACCGCGTCGGTCCCGGCTCGATGGCTGCCGCGCGGCGGCTGCAGCAGGCGCAGGGTTCCGCCGAGAAAGTCGTCCGGCACCTCGGCCATGATCAGCGGTTCGCATCGCGAAGCTCGTGCGCGAGCCCGGCGTCGCGCAGGAGCCGGCGCGCCTGCGCGGCATGATCGCCGGGCACCAGCAGGCGCCGGGGGAAGGCGCCGATCGAGCCCTCCATCAGGCTCATGTGGTTGTCGGCGACGAGCACCGGGATGTCGGCGCCTTCGAGCAGCGATTGCGCGAAGCCGATCAGGACGATGTCGTTGGTGCGGATCAGCTCGGTCATCACAACCCTGTTCCCGGTGGAGGGCGCTTTCGTCGCGTGCGCGCTGGCGTGCGCCGGCACCATATCCGGTTTCGCGGACGCATGTTGCGGTGCCCTCAAGCGCATGCGAAGGGGTGGCGCATCGCGCGCTGCAGTCGAAATCGGTCTGGAGGCATCGGACCTTGGGTGTCGTCGTTTCCATCGAAGAAGGCCGCCCCGACGCGGAAGCGAGCCTCGCCGACCTCGTGGCCCTGGTGTCGGGCGGCATGGAGCGGGTGAACGCCCAGATCCTGTCGCGCACCGGTTCCGACGTGGCGATGATCCCCGAGGTCGCCAACCATCTGATCGATTCCGGCGGCAAGCGCCTGCGCCCGATCCTGACCCTGGCGAGCGCCGACCTCTGCGGCTATTCCGGCCACGACGGGGACGTGAAGCTCGCCGCCAGCGTCGAGTTCATGCACACCGCGACCCTGCTGCACGACGACGTGGTGGACGGCAGCGACATGCGCCGCGGTCGGGTCGCGGCGCGGATCAAGTGGGGCAACGAGGCGAGCGTGCTCGTCGGCGACTTCCTGCTTGGGCAAGCGTTCCGGATGATGGTCGAGGTCGGCTCCCTGCGCGCCCTCGACATCCTCTCGGCCGCCGCGACGGTGATCGCCGAGGGCGAGGTCATGCAGCTCACCGCCGCCAAGAACACCGGCACCTCGGAGGACGCGTACCTCGCGGTGATCCGTGCCAAGACCGCGGAGCTGTTCGCCGCCGCCTGCGAGGTCGGTCCGGTCCTCGCCGGGCGCCCGGTCGCCGAGCAGGAGGCCTGCCGCGCCTACGGCATGAACCTCGGCATCGCCTTTCAGCTCATCGACGACGTGCTCGACTACGGCGGCACCAGCGCAGCGCTCGGCAAGAACGTCGGCGACGATTTTCGCGAAGGCAAGATCACCCTGCCGATCGTGCTCGCCGTCCGCCGCGGCACCGAGGAGGAGCGCGCCTTCTGGCGCCGGACTCTGGAGCAGGGTGCGCTGGAAGACGGCGATCTCGAGACCGCGCACGCGATCCTGCGGCGGCACCACGCCCTCGAGGAGACGGTCGCCCGCGCGCGCGACTACGGCACGCTGGCACGGGATGCGCTCGATCCCTTCCCCGAAAGCCCGATGAAGTCGGCGCTGCTGCAGGTCGTGGATTTCTGCGTTTCGCGCGTCCACTGATCCGCACGCGGCGGCCCTCCAACCACTTCACAGATCCTCTCGACGCTTCCGCCCGTCCGTCAGCGCAGGTAGGTCGCGACCGTCCACCACGTCGGCTGCGTCGAACCGATGGCGCACGCGGCCCGCGACGCCGAATGACGATCGGCGAAGACCGCGAACACCGTCGCGCCCGAACCCGACATCCGCGCGAGCCGGCAGCCCGCCTGGGTGCGGAGCGCCGCGAGCGCGGTGCCGATCGCCGGCGCCACGGTGAGCGCCGGGGCTTCGAGGTCGTTGCGCGCCGGCCCGATCGCCGCGACCAGAGCCTCGACCCCGGATTCCGGGCCGATCCCGGGATGGGGCGTGCCGTTCAAGCGATCGCCGACCCGGAGGCCGAGCGCCTTGAACACCGGTGCCGTCGGCACCGGCACGCCGGGGTTGATCAGCACCGCCGGGAACGGCTGCATCCCGAGCGCCGGGCCGATCTCCTCGCCGGCGCCGCGCATCATGCGGGCCCGCGGATCGAGGCAGACCGGCACGTCGGCCCCGGTGGCCCGCGCGGCGGCGATCACCGCCGGATGGTCGAGGGGCAGGCCGTTCAGCTCCGCGAGCAGGCGCAGCGCCGCGGCCGCATCCGACGACCCTCCGCCGATCCCCGCCGCCACCGGCAGCCGCTTGACGAGATCGAACGCGCCGAGCCTGAGATCCGGCATCGCCTCCGCGAGATGCCGTGTCGCCCGCACGACGAGGTTGTCGCCGGTCGGGCCGGCCGGTCCCGCGGTGGGGCCGCTCACCGAGAGCGACAGCTCCGGGCCGGGATCCAGCGTCAGCGCATCGCCGACGCCGGCGAACGCCACCAGGCTTTCCAGCACGTGGTAGCCGTCGCCGGGGCGACGCCCGAGCACGTGCAGGGTCAGGTTGATCTTCGCCGGAGCGCGGGTGGTGAGCAAAGCCATCGTGTGTCTTCGAACGGTGCCCGCGACGCCCTTGAGGATGCGTCGCAAAGAAAAGCCGGCTGCCTTGCGCGGCAGCCGGCATGATCGGTTCGTCTTCTAACTGACTGTGCTCAGCCGCCGCTCTTCTTGTCGGCCGAGCCCGGCGCCTCGCTCGGGGCCGGGGCGCCCTTCGGCAGTTCCGGGTTCTCGGCGTTGTGCGGCGCGGCAACCGGAGCCGGCGGGTTCTCCGCCGTGGCGGTCGGCTTGTCGGTGTCGGGCAGGCCGTTCTTCAGCTTCTCGTTGATCTGCACGAGGTCGTCGGGCTCGGGGTTCAGGTCCTTGGCGTGCTGCCACTGGAACTTGCCTTCGAGGCGCCGGCCGGAGCGCCAGTAGGCGTCGCCGAGGTGGTCGTTGATGGTCGGGTCGCCCGGCTTCAGCTCCACGGCCTTCTCGAGCTCGCGCACCGCGTCGTCCCAGCGCCCGAGGCGGAAATAGGCCCAGCCGAGGCTGTCGACGATCATGCCGTCGCGCGGGCTGGCGTCGGCCGCCTGCTTCAGCAGCTTGAAGGCGTCGTCGATGTTGATCTTCTGGTCGACCCAGGAATAGCCGAGATAGTTCAGCACCTGCGCCTTCGCCGCCGGCTGGCTCGCCGGCACGAGATCCAGGGCCTTCTTCAGGTCGGCCTCGGCCTTCGGCCATTGCTTGGCGCGCTCGTAGGCGGTGCCGCGGAAATAGTAGGTCGTCCAGAAGTTCGCCTGCGGCCGGTCGCCGATGAGCGCGATCGCGCGGCTGTAGGTCTCGGCCGCCTCCTCGTACTTCTTGCGCGAGCGCTGCACGTTGCCGAGCGCGGTGATGACGTCGATGTCGTCGGGATGCGCCTTCATCGCGGCGTCGAGGTACTGCAGCGCCTCGTCGCCCTTGCCGGCCTGCTCGAGGTTGAGGCCGATCTGGATGTCGGCGTTGAGCTTCAGCGGCGACGTCGCCGGGATCTGGGCGTAGGCCTCGTTCGCCTTCTCCGGCTGCTTCATCCGGTCGAGGGTGTCGGCGAGCGTCAGGCGCGCCAGCGCATGCTCGGGGGCGAGGTAGAGGGCGAGCCGGAGGTAGACCACCGCCGGCAGCTCGTCGCCCTGCGTCGATCCGGCCGAGCCGAGCCCGTACAGGACCTCGCCGGCGCCTTCCTGCGCCGTGGTGACGAGGCGGGCGAGCGGCTTGCCGGCCTTCAGCTTGTCGAGGGCGTCGCGCACGATCGGGTGGCGCGGCATCAGGGCGTCGAAGTCGGTATAGGCCTGGATCGCGAGGTCGGTGCGGCCGGCATTGGCCTCGAACCGTGCGTAGGCGTCGACGATGCGCAGGGTGTTCTTGTCGGCGTCGTAGGCCGCCTTGAGGCGGCGCTCCGCCTCGGCCTGGTCGCCGGTGACGCTGGCGATCAGGCCGGCATGATAGTCGCGGAAGGTGTTGTAGTAGCGCTCGCCCTTGAGCTTGCTCACGGTCTCGAGGGCGCGCTTGCCGTCGCCGGCACCCGCATAGGCCCAGGCGGTGAGGAGCGTCGCGGTGAGGTCGGCGGCGGCCCCGCGCCCGCTGCGCGAAAAATTCTGGCGGGCGGCGGCCCACTGGCCGGCCTTGATCTGGCGCACGCCGAGCGACAGCTGCGCCAGCCCGTTGGTCGAGTCGCGGTTGACGAGGCGCTCGGCCGCGCGGAACGCGTCGGGCAGGGCGCCGTCGGCGAGCAGCGAGACGAAGGCCCGCTCGAGCAGATCGGTGTTGCGCGGATCGGCCTTCACCGCCTCGCGGTAGAAGCTCGCCGCCGCCGCGGTGTCGCGGGAGGCCCCGGCGATGTAGGCCGAGAGGAAGTTGCCCTCAAGCGACTCCGCCGGCTCGTACTCCGACATCGGGCTGGATTCGCGCGGCTGCATCGCGAACGCTTGTCCGCCGAGCGAGACGCTCGCGGCGAGCGTCAGGGCGAGCACCGTGCGGGTGCGGCGGGGACGGACATCGGTCATGGGCACCGTTCACGGCTCCTGCGGGCGCCTGCCCATCGCGGCCAGGCGGCGCCGAATTCGGCGGGGACACTGGACTCTTCCCGCCATGCCCGCAAGGCGAAAGGATGGCGCGGGCCCGACCGCCGGACGCCGCCGGACCCGCCGCGATTCGATCGTTCCAGGCCCCGACGGACGACCCTTTCGGCTCGCGCGTCCGGTTCCCGCGAAGCGGGTTCGCCGAGCGAATCCGCTCCGCGCGACGTGGATCGCGCGGAGCGGACGAGGCGGATCGATCCGATCACATGTTGGGGTAGTTCGGCCCGCCAGGTCCCTCCGGCGTCATCCAGTTGATGTTCTGGTTGGGGTCCTTGATATCGCAGGTCTTGCAGTGGACGCAGTTCTGCGCGTTGATCTGGTAGCGCACGCCGTCGCCGGCGGCCGCATCCTCGACCCACTCGTAGACGCCCGCCGGGCAGTAGCGCGCGGAGGGCCCGCCGAACACGTCGTGCTCGGAGGTCTTCTGCAGGCCCATGTCCTTGACCTGAAGGTGGGCCGGCTGGTCCTCCTCGTGGTTGGTGTTCGAGAGGTAGACCGAGGACAGCCGGTCGAAGGTGAGCTTGCCGTCGGGCTTCGGGTAGACGATCGGCGTCACCTCGGAGATCGGCTTGGTGCAGGCGTAGTCGGGCTTGCCGTGCTTCAGCGTGCCGAAGATCGAGGCGTTCAGCAGGGTGTTGGACCACATGTCGAGGCCGCCCAAGCCCACGCCCGCGAGCGTGCCGTAGCGCGACCACAGCGGCTTGACGTTGCGGACCGCCTTGAGGTCGGTGCCGATCGCGCTGTCGCGCCAGCCGGCATCGTAGGCGGTGAGCTCGTCGCCCTGGCGCCCGGCCTTCAGCGCGGCGGCGATGGCGTCGGCCGCCTGCATCCCGGAGAGCACCGCGTTGTGCGAGCCCTTGATGCGCGGCACGTTCACGAAGCCGGCGGAATCGCCGACGAGGCAACCGCCGGGGAAGACGAGCTTCGGCACCGATTGCCATCCGCCTTCCATGATCGCGCGGGCGCCGTAGCCGATGCGCTTGGCGCCCTCGAACACCTCGCGGATCATCGGGTGGGTCTTGAAGCGCTGGAACTCCTCGAACGGCGACAGGGTCGGGTTCTCGTAGTTCAGGTGCGTGACGAAGCCGACCGAAAGCAGGTGGTCGTCGAAGTGGTAGAGCCACGAGCCGCCGCCGGCCTTGTTCGGCAGCGGCCAGCCCATCGAGTGCCGCACCAGGCCCGGCTCGAACTTGCCGGGCGCGAGCTGCCACAGCTCCTTCACGCCGAGCCCGTACTTCTGGTGGTCGCTGTGCCGGTTGAGCTGGAACCGGTCGATCACCGTCTTGGTCAGCGAGCCGCGCGCCCCCTCGCCGAAGATCACATACTTGCCGCGCAGCTCCATGCCGCGGGTGTAGTCGTCGCGCGGCTCGCCCGACTTGGCGATGCCGAGGTCGCCGGTGGCGACGCCGACGACGACGCCCCGGTCGTCGTAGAGCACCTCGGAGGCCGGAAAGCCGGGATAGATCTCGACGCCGAGCGCCTCGGCCTTCGCGCCGAGGTACTTGGTCACGTTCGAGAGCGAGCCGACGAAGTTGCCGTGGTTCGACATGAACTTCGGGAAGAACAGGTTCGGCAGGGTGACGCCGCTGTTCTTGGTCAGGAACAGGAACTCGTCGCGCTCCACCGCGGTCTTCAGCGGCCGCTCGGGATCGTCGCGCCAGTCCGGCACGAGGACGTCGAGGCCCGACGGGTCGATCACGGCGCCCGACAGGATGTGGGCGCCGACCTCGGAGCCCTTCTCCACGACGACCACGTTGACCTCGTCGCCGCTTTCGAGCGCGTGCTGCTTCAGGCGGATGGCGGCGGCGAGCCCGGCCGGCCCCGCGCCGACGACGACCACGTCGAAATCCATACCCT
The DNA here is from genome assembly GCF_022829325.1 of Methylobacterium sp. J-092. NCBI lineage: Bacteria > Pseudomonadati > Pseudomonadota > Alphaproteobacteria > Hyphomicrobiales > Methylobacteriaceae > Methylobacterium > Methylobacterium sp. J-092. Next base: position 27,251 of record NZ_JAKSXU010000129.1, read on the forward strand.
CGCGTTCGGGATGCGCCATGCCTGTCGTCTCCTGCCGTGTCTCGTTCGTGCGCGCGGACCGTGCGTCTCCGCCGTCCGATCGTTCGATGCGCCGTTGCCGTCGTTCTGAACCCGTTCCAATGTAGGTTGGCAAGCCGCTGCTGGCAGGGGATCGGGCGCGGGAGCGGCCAAGTTGCGCAGCGTCGCGGCCTGACGCCGACCGGAATGCCGCGTTGTCCACAGGCGTGCGAAGCCCCACATGATGCTCATGACCTCGTCGGCGGACGCACAGCGCGACCTGATCGCGTACCTCGATTTCCATGTGGAGAGCGGCGTCGACCTCGCCCTCGACGAGGCGCCCCACGACCGCTTCCGGGAAGCCGACACCCCGGCGCCGACCCTGCGTCGCAGCGCGCCCGTGCGCGAGGCGCAGGTGGACGCGCCGCGCCGGGAACAGCCGGAAGCGCCGCGCCGCGAGCTGCCGCCGCGGGGCGATCCGCCGCCGGCGCCCAAGAAGGCTCCGCCGCGTACCTACGGGCAGTCGGCATCGGCAAAGCCCGAGGATGCGGCGATCGATGCGCGGGCACGGGCGAAGGATGTCGGGACGCTCGAGGAGCTCGAGGCGTTGATGGCGACCTTCGACGCCTGCCCGCTGAAGTTCACCGCGAAGAACCTCGTCTTCGCCGACGGCAATCCGGCCGCGAAGCTGATGTTCATCGGCGAGGCGCCCGGCGCCGACGAGGACCGCATCGGCAAGCCGTTCATGGGTCGCTCGGGCCAGCTGCTCGACCGGATGATGGCGGCGATCGGCCTCGACCGGACCAAGGCCTACGTCGCCAACGTGGTGCCGTGGCGTCCGCCGGGCAACCGCGAGCCGACGATCCAGGAACTGGCCGTGTGCCGGCCCTTCCTGGAGCGCCAGATCGAGCTGGCCGACCCCGACATCATCGTCTGCCTCGGCAGCCCGGCGACGAAGGCGATCACCGGCACCAAGGACGGCATCCTGAAGGCGCGCGGGCGGTTCTACCCCTACGCGATGCCTCACCGCACCGTGCGGGCCCTCGCCACCCTGCACCCGGCCTACCTGCTGCGGCAGCCGATGCAGAAGCGGCTCGCCTGGCGCGATTTCCGGCTTTTGCGCACCGCACTCGACGGAAAAGCTTGACCGTTCCGGCGGAACCGTCCTTCGGCCTGTGTCATTACCCTGCGACTCGCGATAACGGCGTCGTGAGAACGAGTGGCGGTCGAGACCATGCGCTGGGACGATTTTCGGAGTTCGGACAACGTCGAGGATCGTCGCGGCGAGGGCGGCGGTGGTGGGATGGGCTTCCCGGGCGGCGGCGCCGGCGGCCTCGGCATCGGCGCGATCGTCGTCATCCTGATCATCAGCTGGGTCACGGGCATCAACCCGGCGATCCTGATGGGGGGCGCCGAGCAGATCACCCGTGGCGGCGGCAGCCAGCGCGAGGAACCGGCCGATCCGCAGACCCAGACGCGCCGCAAGACCGCGCCGACCGACGACAGCGGCCGCTTCGCCTCCAAGATCCTCGGCAACACCGAGGACGTATGGAGCCAGATCCTGCCGAACCAGACCGGCAAGCAGTACACCCCAACGACGATGGTGCTCTACACCGGCGGCACCCGCAGCGGCTGTGGCTCGGCCCAGGCCGCGATGGGCCCGTTCTACTGCCCGCTCGACAAGAAGGTCTATCTCGACACGGGCTTCTTCAAGGAGATGGAGCAGAAGTTCGGCGTGAAGGGCGACTTCGCCTACGCCTACGTCATCGCTCACGAGGTCGGCCACCACGTGCAGGACGTCCTCGGCATTCTCGGCAAGGTTCAGGCCCGGCAGCAGCAGGCGTCCTCGAAGCGAGACGCCAACGCGCTTTCCGTGCGGATCGAGCTGATGGCCGACTGCCTCGCCGGTGTCTGGGCCAAGAACTCCAACGACAAGTACAACGCGCTCGAGCAGGGCGACATCGACGAGGCGATGAACGCGGCGAGCGCGATCGGCGACGACAAGCTGCAGAAGCAGAGCCAAGGCTACGCCGTGCCGGATTCGTTCACCCACGGCTCGTCCGAGCAGCGCCAGCGCTGGTTCATGAACGGCTACAAGAGCGGCCAGACGAAGTCCTGCGACACGTTCCGGACCGCAAACAACTGACCCTCGCCAGCTTGCTCCCTCCTCTGCGGGGGAAGCGATGCGGCTCCCGACGATTCCGAGCGCTCGGGCTAGCACGCACGAGCGCTCGCCCCGCGTCGAACCATGCCGTGACGGCGATGCGGGAGAGAATGGTGGACGGTGCAGGGATCGAACCTGCGACCTTTCCCGTGTGAAGGGAACGCACTACCGCTGTGCTAACCGTCCGTACCGCGCGGCGACTCGCCGTCGCCGCGACCGGGGCGACCGGCGCTGGCGCCTTCGATCCCGGGACGAGGGCCTTCTAGGGCGGGGTAGGCGGCGGCGTCAAGCTGCAGAACCGGCGCGACCGCCCACCAATGTCGACGGCCGCGCCGGCTCCGATCGGAAAACCGCCTCGCGCCCTACTGGCCGCCGGCGTTGCCGCCGCCGCCGCGGCCCATCTGGGGAACGCCGCGCTCGGGCTGGTCGGCGTTGCCGCCCGCCGCGGAATCCGTCGTGACCGTCGCCGCGCCGGTGCCGGTCGGCGCAACCACGGCGCCGGCCCCGGAGCCGCTGTTGGTAGCGCCACCCGGAACCGCGACGGTGCCCGGCGGCGTGCCCGGCGCGACCTGCTGAGGCGGGTTCGGCTGGCGGATCGGTGCCGGTGCGTTGCTCTGGGCGAAGGCCGGCGTCGCCGCGGCGACGACGGTGGCGAGGAGAATCGATCGCATCGGAGGGTGATCTCCCTGGATAGTGGACGCCGCGCTGCGCGCAGCCGGTCGAACGACACAGGTCTTCAACCGCGAAACCCGGCGCGCGTTTCCGTCGGTCCTCGCGGGGCGTGCGGCTCCCTCCGTCCGACGGGCTGTGGCCGAGCAGGTCGATTGGGGGTTATGAGCCCAGCATGGCTCCTCTCGTCCGCTTCGCGCCGTCTCCGACCGGCTTCCTCCACATCGGCAATGCGCGCCCGGCGCTGCTGAACGCGCTGTTCGCCCGCGCGCGCGGCGGCCGCTTCCTGCTCCGGCTGGACGACACCGACCGCGAACGCTCGACCGAGGCCTTCGCCGAGGCGATCGAGACCGACCTCGCCTGGCTCGGCATCGTGCCGGATCTACGCGCCCGCCAATCCGACCGGACCGCGATCTACCACGCGGCCGCCAACAGGTTGAAGGCGCTCGGCCGGCTCTATCCATGCTACGAGACGTCGGAGGAGCTGGAGCGGCGGCGCAAGCGCCAGCTCGGCCGCGGCCTGCCGCCGATCTACGACCGCGCCGCCCTCGCGCTCACCGCCAACGAGCGGGCGGCGATGGAGGCCGAGGGCCGCATCCCGTATTGGCGCTTCAAGCTCGAGCCGCGCGTCGTCGCCTGGGACGACCTCGTCCGCGGCGAGGCCCATGTCGACTGCGCCTCGCTCTCGGACCCGGTGCTGGTGCGGGCCGACGGCAGCTACCTCTACACGCTGCCCTCGGTGGTCGACGACGCCGACCTCGGCGTCACCCACGTGATCCGCGGCGAAGACCACGTCACCAACACCGGCGTTCAGGTGCAGATCTTCGAGGCGCTGGCGGAGACGCTGCCGATCTTCGGCCACCACAACCTGCTGACCACGGCGGACGGGGAGGGGCTTTCCAAGCGCCTCGGCCACCTCTCGCTGCGGTCCTTGCGCGAGGCGGGCTACGAGCCGGCCGCCGTCCGCTCGCTCGCCGTGCTGACCGGATCGGCGGAGGCGGTCCGCGCCGTCGCGACGCTGGACGAGCTCGCCGGCCTCGTCGACCTCGCCCACATCTCGCGGGCGCCGGCCAAGTTCGACCCGCACGAGCTCGACGGGCTCAACGCCCGCATCCTGCACGCGATGCCCTTCGCCGACGCCGCCGAGCGCCTGGACGCGCTCGGCATCCCGGCCGCGGCCGCCGAGCCGCTGTGGCTCGCGGTGCGGGCCAACCTGCACAGGATCGACGAGGTCCGGGACTGGTGGGGGGTGGTGGCCGGGCCGGTGACACCGGTGATCGCAGACGCCGCCGTGACGGCGGCGGCCCTCGACACCCTTCCGCCCGAACCCTACGGACCCGAAACCTGGAAGGCCTGGACGACGACGATCCGCGAGCGGACCGGCGCCAAGGGCAAGGCGCTGTTCATGCCGCTGCGCCTGGCGCTCACGGGGCTGGAGCACGGGCCCGACCTTGCGGGCCTGCTGCCGCTGATCGGCCGGGACCGCGCCGGGCGACGGCTCGCCGGAGAGACCGCCTGAGACGCCGCCTCCCGGGCGGATCCTGGAAAAACGTCGGCCGGCTCTACTCGGCGAGATCGAGGAGATGGCGGCCCTCGCGATCGTCGATCTCGATGATCCACAGGTCGGAATCGAACCGGATCTCCTTGGTCAGGCGCTCCTCCGCATCAAGCGGCGTGCCCTCCGGAACCATCGCCACGAAGCGACGCCCGCCGGTATCCTCGTCCTTGAACAGCGCTTGCGGCGCCGGCCCGTAGAGGTCGGCGCGGCCGTCGAGGCGATCGACCTTGACGAAGATCGCGCCGGCCTCCGCCGCGCCCCGGCGGCGCTGCACCGCGGAGATCCCCTCGACGGCCAGTCGCCGCAGATGGGCCGAAACCCAGAAATCGGAGCGCAGGCGCGGCATGGACCCTCCCGGTGCGGATGCGCGCCGGGCATGCGCCGCGCCGGACCGCGATGCAATCAGGCCGGGGGCAGGGCCGCGCGGGCGGCGAGCTCGCGAAGCGTGCGGCCGGCGGCCTCGCCCTTCACCGGCAGCTTGCGGTCGCGCTCGAACTTCTCGATCGCCGCGCGGGTGGTCGCTCCCATCAGCCCGTCGGCCTTGAGCGGGCCGTAGCCGAGCTTCGACAAGGCCTTCTGCGCCTGCATCACCGCCGGCTGCGGCTTGGGCGGCGCGACGGCACTCTTGGGCGTCACCGAAGCGGTCGTCTCGTCGGATCGGATCAGGTCGGCGATCGGATCGCGGGCGGCGGGCCTAGCGGCCTCTGCTGCCTTGAGAGGCGTGCGCGCCGTCTCGGCCGGCCGGTCGGCATCGGCGACCTTCTCAGGCGCCGACCTCGCGGCGGGGTCCTTTCTCGCGGCATCCTTGCTCGCCGCATCCTTGCTCATCGCATCTTGGCGGATCGCGATCTTCGGCAGGATCGGGGCCGGGTGGCGCCCGTTCTGGTAGCCGAGGGCGTTCATCGAGACGACCACCACCGCGCCGAACGCGACCACGCCGCCGAACAGCGCGCCGGGATTGCGCCGGCACATCCGGAACGTCCCGCTGGCGACGGCGCCGAGCATCATCCGCCATTCCGACACGTCGGCGGCGGGCCGGCGCTGCGCCGGGCGGCGGGGGGCCTTGGCCGGGCGGGCGCTGCGGGCGTCTCCGGCGACGGTGATCTCGCGATGGTCGCGCATCTCGGACATTCTGTCTCCCCGTTGCGTTTCGATCAGCCGACGCGGCGCAGGCGCGCGGGATCGTCGATCTCCCGCACCACCGTCGGCCCGGTGTCGAACAGGCCGAGCGGCAGCCGCACCACGGCGCCGTTGGCCGAAGCCCTGCCGGCCGGGCGAACCCGGGCGGTGAGCGGCGCGGTGCCGACCGGGCTCTCGGCCGACCGGCAGGCCCTCGGCAGGCTGACGGTGACCGTGGTCCCGGCATCCGGCGCGCTCTCGATCGCGATCATGCCGCCGTGCAGGCCGACGAGGCCCTGCACCACCGAGAGGCCGAGGCCGGTGCCCTCGTGGGTGCGCTTGTAGCCGCCGGAGCCGGCCTGGAAGAACGGCGTTCCGAGTCGCGGCAGGTCGGCCTCGCGGATGCCGATGCCGGTATCCGAGACGATCAGGTCGAGGCCGGCCGCGGTCCGGCGCAGCGCCACCTCGACGCGGCCGCCGGCTGGCGTGAACTTCACCGCGTTCGAGATCAGGTTGATCAGCACCTGACGGCAGGCGCGCGAATCGGCGGTGATCTCGATCGGGCCGGGCTCGGCGACCTGCGCGAGCACGACGCCGACCGCATCGGCCTTGAGCTTCATCAGGTCGCAGCAGCTGCGCGTCAGCGCCGCCGCGTCGACCAGCTCGGGCGCGTAGTCGAAGTTGCCGCTTTGGATCCGGCTCATGTCGAGCAGCGTGTTGACGACGCTGAGCAGGTGCTGGCCCGAGGCGCCGATGATGCCGGCATATTCCCGCGCCCGCTCCGGTGCGAGCACGACCGCGCCTTCGCCGGCCAGGACCTCGGAGAAGCCGATGATAGCGTTCAGGGGCGTGCGCAGCTCGTGGGTGACGTTGGCCAGGAACCGGCTCTTGACCTCGTCGGCGCGCTCTGCCTCGGCGCGGGCGCGCTCGAGCTCCTCGGCGTGGCGGCGATGCTCGGTCACGTCGCGGGTCACCGCGACGACGCCGACCGGGCCCGACGGCGACTGCGCGATCCGGTGGGCGCGCATCTCGACATGGATCAGCCGCGCGCCGTCCTGGCGCCGGGCGGTCGGGTCGACGTTGAGGCGCAGCTGCACCGTCGCCGGCTTGCCCAGAGCCGCGACATCGCTGATCGCCTGGAGGAAGGCGGGGCGGTCGGCCACGTGCACCCGCTCGAGCAGGCCGTGGCCGCGCAGGCGCATCGCATCAGTGCCGACGAGCGTCTCGGCCGAGGCCGACGCCTCGATCACCCGGCCGTTGACGTCGTGCCAGGTCACGAGGTCGTCGATGGCCGCGAGCAGCATCCGGTCGCGGGCCTCGTTGTCCCGCATGCGCTTGCGCCACTGGCCCTCGTTGCGCATCTGCTCCAGCACCTGCGCGGCGACGTGGCCGATCGCGGTGATGGCGAAGACCGGCATCGCGACGGAGGCCGACAGCGCCATGGTCGGGCTCGTGATGATCCACGATCCGGTGAACGCCACGCAGAGGACGCCGACCATCGCGAGCAGCGACGCCGCGACGGTGGCGCGCTTCGAGCCGGAGACCACCGCCTCGAGCGGGATCGCCACGAGCCAGATCGCGGCGGCCGACTGCACGCCGCCGGTGAGGCTGGCGAGGCACACGACGAGGCCGGTGAGGCCGGCCGACGAGACGGCGTGCGCGATCCACAGCGAGCCGGTGCGCGAGAGCAGGACGGCGGCGAGCACGGGCAGGAACAGGCTGGCGATCGCCAGGACCTCGATGCCCGACGGCACGCCGCGCCACAGCAGGTAGGGCGGCAGGCCGGCCATCATCACCGCGCCGGTGGCGAGGCGCGACACGAGGAAGCGCTCGTGGCGGAAGCGCACGCTGGCATCCTCGATCGCCGATTCATGCACGAAGCTCGCGAGGCGGGCGTCGAGCAGCGCGGGCAGCCGGTGTTGAATACGCAAGACAGATACGCGCAACGCACAAGACCCAAGACCAGGACGGCCAACAACGCGGCATGCCTGGCAATACTCGGCCTTCGCGCCCCCCGGTTCGGTGACGAACGACTAGATCCCGACCCTCGCAGACCCGGCTTAAACGAGTGTTGCGCGTCGGCCCGCGATGGCCGGGATGCTTTCCACAACGTAACCGTGACTACGCGCAGGGTGTCCCCGTCGGGGCTCGTTCACCATCGAATGCCTTTTAGGCGATCGGTTGACGTTGGATTCAGGAAAACGGCCCCACCCTCGGGCGTCTTCGACCCGCACGCTTCCCGGATCACCGTCCATGTCGTTCCTGCTGCGAGCCGCCCTGGTGATCGGCGCGTTGTCGTACCTCGCGGCCACCCGCGACCAGCCGGGGACACGCGCGAGCGTTCCGTCCGCACCCGAGATGGCCGGTCCGCGCGACGCGGCGTTCCCGGCGCCCGCGACGGGATCGACGTTGCTCGCCACGGTCGGGTCCGCCACGGCCGCCTGGAGCGCGATGCCGGCGGAGTCCCGGCAGCGCCTGGCGCAGGAGGCCATGGCCGAGCTCGGCCGGCACGTCGGTCCGCAGGCCGCCTCGCGCGACACCCTCGCGGATGCCGATCGCAAGGCTCCGTGGCGGGGATCGGAGGGGCGCTGAGGCCGTTCGTGCTGGACGATACGACGACGCGGAGTGCGTGAGCCCGAGCCGGCGGCCGGCGCCGGCCGATCTCAGGACGACTTCCGAGCCCGCATCGGCAGGGGCGTCCGGTTCGCCGGCCGCTCGGCCGCGGCCTGCCGGATCTTGCCCGTGTCCGGCGCATGGTGCGGCTGGTGGGCGTCGGACGCGCCGCTGCGCTCGCGCAGCGGCCGGTCGAGGATCGCCGAGAGCAGGTCGCGGGCGGCGGGACGATCGGTGGTCCGAAACAGGCGGACGAGCTCGAACACCCGCTCGGCCGAGCGCGAGACCGCCTCGTCGAGGGTCAGGAAGACGTAGACCGCCTCCTCCTCGTGGAGGTCGGCGGCGCGCAGGCACAGCGTGAGCAGGTCGTAGCGCGAGCCGGCGTCGGGCGCGCTGCGCAGGAAATTCGCCGGCAGCCCGAGCCCGTCCGACAGGGCGGCGAGGAAGCCCGGGACGTCGTGGGCGGCGGAGAGGCCGAGCAGCATGCCGCCAAGATCGCGCGGCGGGGGCGGGCAGGGGCGAAGCGCGGCCGTGGCGGCGATCGCCTCGCGGATCGCGTCGCGCCGGATCGGGTCGGCGTGCAGGTAGAGCGGAGCGAGCTCGCCGGCGGCGAGATCCGGGCGGGCGAGCAGGAGGCCAGCGAGGTCCGGATCGGTCCGGCCGCGGCCGACGAGGTGCCGGACGTCGCCGCCGCGGAGCGTGATCCCGAGATTGCCGGCAAGCGCCCTGTCAATCGCCGGATCGCCGCGCTGCGCCAGCTCGGCGATCACCGCGCGGGGGAGGCCGGGTCGGCCAGCCATCGCCGAGCCGAGATCGGCACCGTCGAGGAGCGCGGCATCGATCAGGGCGGGCGAAAGCGTCACCGCCGACCCCAGCACGATGTCGCGGACGCGTCCGCCGCGGGCGGCCAGCGTGGCGAGGACGGATTGCGGCGTGTCGGCGAAGGGCGCGAGCTTCTCCGCAACGATCGCCGCCGTCTCCTCATCGACGATCGGGATCAGACCGCCGGCGAGCGAGGCGAAGGATTCGAGCTCCGACTTGTCGCGGTTGGCCGCCTGCACGAACAGATCGGTCTGGACCCGCAGGATGACGGGCTTCAGGTCGAGATGCGCGATGCGCGACAGTTCGATCAGCCCGGACAGGTCGGGCGCGACCTCGACGGATGGGGGCATGGCACTTCGGATACGCAGGAACTGGATCGACCATCACGCTAGGGTCGTTTGCGTGAATCGACCTTTAAGCCGCTCGCCGAAGCGACGTGTCGTCCTGCGCCAAGATCGGATCGGCACGAGGCCGATCCGCCTCAGACCTTCGTGCCGCTCACCGTCACCCGGCCCTCGATCGGGTAGGCCGGATCGTTGTAGCCGGGCGTCGAGGGATGGCCGGTCACGACGAGGCCGTCGACCAGGGCCTCGTCCTCGGGCGTGAAGCGATAGTCGAGCCCGCCGAGGTAGTCGGTCCATTGTTCCATGGTCCGCGGGCCGGCGATCACCGCGGTCACGGCGCGGTTGTTCATCACCCAGGCAAAGGCGAACTGCCCGGCGGTGATGCCGCGCACCTCGGCATGGTCCTTCAGGGTGCGGGCGATGCGCAGCGATTCCGGGCGCCATTCCGTCTGCATCATCCGCGCGTCCTGGCGGCCGGCGCGGGTGTCGGCCGGCGGCGGCGCGTCGGGATCGTACTTGCCGGTCAGCACGCCGCGGGCGAGCGGCGAGTACGGCACCACGCCGAGGCCGAAATGCGCGCAGGCCGGCAGGTGCTCGGTCTCGGGCATGCGGTTGAGCGCGTTGTAGTACGGCTGGCTCACCACCGGCCGGTCGATGCCGTAGGCGTCGCACAGGCGGCAGATCTCGGCGATCCGCCAGGAACGGTGGTTCGAGACCCCGAAGTGCCGGATCTTGCCCTGGCGAACCAGGGTCTCCATCGCCCGCACGGTCTCGTCGAGCGGCGTCGCGTGGTCCTCCTTGTGGAGGTAGTAGATGTCGATGAAGTCGGTCCCGAGCCGGCGCAGGCTCTCCTCGGCGGCGCGAAGGACGTGGACGCGCGACAGGCCGCGATCGTTCGGCCCGTCGCCCATCGGGTTGGCGACCTTGGTGGCCAGCACCCAGGCATGCCGATCCGTCGCGATCGCGCGGCCGGTGATCGCTTCCGAGGCGCCGGAATTGTAGACGTCGGCGGTGTCGATGAAGTTGACGCCCGCATCCCGGGCGCTCGCGACGATGCGCGCGGAATCGGCCTCGTCGGTGGCACCGCCGAACATCATCGTGCCGAGGCAGATCGGCGAGACCTTGAGGCCCGAGCGGCCGAGCGTGCGGTAATCCATCGGAAGCGGTCCTGCGTCGTGGGGTTGCGGGGGTATCTCGGCCGGGATCGCGGAGGGTCAACCGTCGTCGCAGGTTCGGAACCGGGAATGGCCCGTGCCCGTAACCGGAGGCACATCGCGGCGAATGGGTCGCGTGCGCTCCCCGCGCCGTGCCGGCCGACCGGGCCGCTGACCGTCATCGACACCGCATGCGAAGAGCCGAGATGTCCCACGCCCTGCCGCTGCCCTGGCTCGACCGCGCCGGACGCCTCTCGCTCCTGAAGCTCGTCGCGTTCCTGATCGCCGTCGCCCCGGCCGTCTACCTCGCCGGCGCCTACGCGACGAACGCGCTCGGGCCGAAGCCGATCACGGCGCTGATCCACGGCACCGGCGAGTGGACGATCCGCTTCCTGCTGGCCTCCCTCGCGGTCACGCCGCTGCGGCGGGTGGCGAACTGGCCGAAGCTGATCAACGTCCGGCGCCTGCTCGGCGTGACCACGGCGGCCTACGCGCTGGCGCATCTCGCGCTGTACGTGGTCGACCAGAACTTCGACCTCGCCAAGGTCGTCTCCGAGATCGCGCTGCGGTTCTACCTCACGATCGGCTTCGTCGCGCTCGTCGGCCTCATCGCCCTCGGGGCGACCTCGACCGACGCCGCGATCCGGCGGATGGGCGCGAGCTGGTCGCGCCTGCACAAGGCGGCCTACGCGATCGGCATCCTCGGGCTGCTGCACTACTTTCTGCAATCGAAGATCGACGTCTCCGATCCGGTGTTCTGGACCGGGCTGTTCGTGCTGCTGATGGGCTGGCGCCTGATGCAACGGTTCAGGCTGCCGATGCGGCCGTGGTCGCTCGCGCTGCTCGCCGTTGCCGCCGCCCTCGCGACCGCGGGCATCGAGGCGGCCTGGTACGGGATCAAGAGCGGCATCCCGGCCGACCTCGTGCTCGGCGCCAACCTCGACTTTTCCGACGTGATCCGCCCGGCCTGGTGGGTCCTCGCGGCCGGCCTGACGCTGCCCGTCGTCGCCCTCGTGCGCGTGCCGCCGGGTGCGAAGGCGCCGGCGCCGCGGGCGGGCCGTCCGCAGCGCGTCCAGCCGGCCGCATAGGCGCCTTGCTCCCGCCGGCACGCTGACGCACAACCCGGCGCGGCCCCGCGGCGGGCCGAACGGAGCTCGACCTGTCCATGCGCGGTTTCCTGAGCCGATCCTCGCTCGTCCTCGCGCTGGTCTGCCCCGGCGCGGCGCTCGCCGCCTGCCCGCTGCCGGAGGCGCCGCCCGCCTCGGCCAAGCCGGAGAAGCCGGCCCTGCCGGCGAAACCCGCCTGCCTCGATGCCAAGGGCGGGTGCCCCGGCTGGGAGGCCTACAGCTACAACGACGCGATCAAGGCCTACAACCTGCAGCTCCAGGCGTTCCGGCCGATCGCGGAAGGCTACGTGCAGAAGCTCAACGCCTACGTGAAGGCGAGCGCCGATTACGCGCAGTGCGAAGTGAAGTCGATGCAGTAGCGGCCGCCTTCGCGGCCCGATCGGGACATGTTAAGCTCGCCGCATGAGCGTGAAGCCGACACCGCGCATGACCGTCGGCGAGTTCCTGGCCTGGGGCGAGGGACGACCGGGGCGGCATGAGTTGCTCGACGGCGAGGTCTTCGCGATGCCGCCGGAACGGGTCCGGCATGCCGAGACGAAATTCGCCGCTCAACTCGCGTTGCGGGCTGTCATTCGGCGGGAAGGCTTGCCCTGCCAGGTGCTCCCGGACGGAATGACGATTCGGATCGAACGCACCACGGCTTTCGAGCCTGACGCCCTCGTCCGTTGCGGACCTCGTCTCGATCCGAACACGGTGGAAGTGACGGATCCGGTCATCGTGGTCGATGTCCTCTCGCCGAGCACGCGATCGATCGATACGGGCGCGAAATTCGCAGGCTACTTCGGCATCCCGAGCGTGATGCATTACCTCCTCATCGACACGGTCAAACGCCTCGCCGTCCACCATCATCGTCGCGCCGACGACGTCATCGAGACGCGTATCGTCTCGGACGGCGTGCTGACCTTCGATCCTCCCGGCATCACCGTCCCGCTCGCCGAACTCTACGACGACGCCTGAGCCGCCTCGCTTGACCCTACCGGGCGCCGGTGCGAGAGCGCGAGCGAATTTCCGAAGGGACGCCCGCATGACCGCTCGCCTCGACCTCCTGGTGCTCGGCAACGCCATCGTCGACGTCATCGCCCGCACGGACGAGGGTTTCCTCGCCAACCAGGGCGTGCCGAAGGGCGCGATGGCGCTGATCGACGAGCCGCGCGCCGAGGCGCTGTTCTCCGCGATGGGGCCGGCGACGATCGTGTCGGGTGGGTCGGGCGCCAACACGGCGGTCGGCGCGGCGCTGCTCGGCGCCAAGACCGGCTTCGTCGGCAAGGTCCGCGACGACGAGCTCGGCGGCCTGTTCAGCCACGACCTGAAGGCGACCGGCGTCGCGTTCGACGTGCCGGTGGCGACCGACGGGCCGGCCACCGCCCGCTGCTTCGTCCTCGTGACGCCCGACGGCGAGCGCACGATGAACACCTATCTCGGCGCCTGCCAGGGCCTGTCGCCGGCCGACCTCGACGAGGCGACGGTCGCGAGCGCCCGCGTCGTCTACCTCGAGGGCTACCTCTGGGACCCGCCGGCCGCCAAGGATGCGTTCCGCAAGGCGGTGACGATCGCCCACGGCGCCGGCAACGCGGTGGCGCTGACCCTGTCGGACGCGTTCTGCGTCGGCCGCTACCGCGACGAGTTCCTCGGGCTGATCCGCGACGGCAGCGTCGACATCCTGTTCGCCAACATCGGCGAGTTGCAGAGCCTCTACCAGACCGACGACGCGGACGCGGCGCTGAAGGCGCTCCGCGACGAGCGCGACGCCCGCGGGCGGCACCTGCTCGGCCTCGTCACGCGCTCGTCCGAGGGCGCGATGGTGGTGAAGGGCGGCGAGATCCGCTCGGTCGAGGCCTCGCCGGTGCGCGAGGTGGTCGACACCACCGGCGCGGGCGACCTCTTCGCCGCCGGCGTCCTGGCCGGTCACGCCCGCGGCCTCGACTACGTCACCTCGGCCCGCCTCGGCGCGCTCGCGGCGGCGGAGGTGATCCAGCACATCGGCGCCCGGCCGCAGGGCGACCTCGTCGCGCTCGCCAAGGCGCAGGGGCTGATCTGAAGGATCAGGGCCGGAGCAGCACCTTGCCCACCGCCTCGCGCCGGCTGAGGATGCCGAGGGCCGCGGCGTAGTCCTCGAGGGGGTAGACGCCGTGCACCCGCGCGGTCAGCCGCCCCTCGGCGACCCATGCGAGCATCTGGCGCTGGTTCTCGCGGTGCACCTCCGGCTCGCGCTCGGTGAAGACGCCCCAGTGGACGCCCATCACGTCGAGCTCCTTCAGCAGCATGATGTTGAGGGGCAGGCGGGGAATCTCGCCCGCGGCAAAGCCGACGACGAGGAAGCGGCCGCGCCAGGTCAGCGCGCGGAAGGCCGGTTCCGAGAAGGCGTCGCCGACCGCGTCGTAGACCACGTCGACGCCCTTGCCCCCGGTCGCGTCCTTCAGGGCGTCGCGCAGGGTGGCCGGATCGTAGACGAGGCCCACCTCCGCCCCGTGCTGCCGGGCGATGGCGAGCTTGTCCTCCGAGGAGGCGCAGGCGATCACCCGCGCCCCGAGCAGCGCCCCAAGCTCGACCGCCGCGAGACCGACCCCGCCCGACGCCCCGAGCACCGCGAGCCATTCGCCGGGCCGGATCTTCGCGCGGTTGCGCAAGGCATGGAGGGACGTGCCGTAGGTGATCGTGAGGCCGGCAGCCTGCTCGTTGCTCACCCCGGCCGGAACCGGCGTCAGCATGCGTGCGGGCACCGCGAGCCGTTCGCGGCAGGTGCCGTAATTGGCATGCACGATCACCCGATCGCCGACCCGCACGCCGTCCGCGCCCGGTCCCAGGGCCTCGACCACGCCGCAGGCCTCGCCCCCGGGCGAGAACGGCAGCTCGGGCTTCACCTGATACCGCCCGGCGATGATCAGCGTGTCGAAGAAGTTGAGCGCGGCGACGGTGACCCGCACCAGGGCCTCGCCCGGGCCGGGGACGGGATCGGGCAGCGTCGCGATCGACAGGTCGTCCGGGCCGCCGAGCCGGGTGCACAGGAGAGCCTTCATCGCGCGCCTTCCGTTCGTTTCACCAGTTGCCCAAGGCCAGCCGATCGCCTCAGCGCCGCTCGTAGATTCCTGCCAGCGATCCCTTGGCCAGGACGTGGCCGCGCATCGCATCGACCAGGGCGCCGCGGCCCGGCGAGGCCGGCAGGTCGAGGAGGCGGTCGAGGGCGTAGACCTGGAACAGGTAGCGGTGCGGGCCGTGGCCGGTGGGCGGGTCGGGCGGAAGCCAGCCGTCCTTGAGGAAGCTGTTCTTGCCGAGATCGACGCGCGCGTTCGCGGAGGCCGCCCCCTCGGCCAGATCCGAAACGTCCGGCGCGAGGTTCCAGACGATGAGGTGCACCAGCGGCTGCGGCGTCGGGCTGCCGGCATCCTCGGCGAGGATCGCGACGCTCGCCGTGCCCGCGGAAAGGCCGCTCCAGGCGAGCGGCGGCGACGTCCCGTCGCCATCCGCGGTGAAGCGGACCGGCATGCCGGCGCCGTCGGCAAAGGCCGGGCTCGTCAGCGCGATCGTCTCCGGGGCATCGGCGAAATCGACGTGGAAGACGGTCTTCTTGAGGCCGGCCTTGAGGCCGGACAGGGCCTGGCCGACCGCTGCGGGGATCTTCTCGAGCATCGGGTCTCCTTCGATTCTGACGCCGGTCGAACAGTGCCCTGCGTGCTAGGCAGGGCGCTCGGCCGCCAGCATGTAGTTCACCGCCGTGTCGCGGCCCAGCCGCCAGCCGTCGGTGAGCGGATTGTAGACGACGCCCGTGGTGTCGGTGACCGACAGGCCGCCGCCGCCGAGCGCCGCCGACAGCTCGGATGGCGTCACGAACTTCTCCCAGTCGTGGGTGCCCTTGGGGAGCCAGCCGAGGACGTACTCGGCGCCGACGATGGCGAGCGCGAAGGAGCGCATCGTCCGGTTGAGCGTCGCGGCGAAGAGCAGGCCGCCGGGCTTCACCGCCGATGCCGCCGTGCGGACGAAAGCCGGCATGTCGGTCACGTGCTCGATCACCTCCATGATCAGCACCACGTCGAAGGTCTTGCCGGCGGCGACCACCGACTCGATGGTCTCTGCGCGATAGTCGACGGGCACGCCCTCGGCCTCCGCGTGGCGTCGCGCGGCGGCGATGTTCTGCGCCGCCGGGTCGAGGCCGGTGACGTCGGCACCCAGGCGCGCGAGCGGCTCCGACAGCACGCCGCCGCCGCAGCCGACATCGACGATCGAGAGGCCCTGCAGCGCGAACGGCGTCTCGACCGACCGCCCGTGATGACGGCAGACCGCGTCGCGGATGTAGGCGAGGCGGACGGGATTGAAGCGGTGCAGCACCCGCATCGGACCGCGCGGATCCCACCACGTCGCGGCGAGCGCATCGAACCGGGCGACCTCGCCGGGGTCGACGAAGCCGAGGCCCGCGCTGCTGCTCGCACCCGCCTCGATCCCGGCGGCGGTCTCGTCGATGGTCATCCGATCTCTTTCCATTCGGGGACGGCGCGCGCTCGGTGGTCGCAGTCCCGCGCCGACCGCGCACGGGCGACCGGCCGAGCGGGTGCGGCCGACCCTGCATTCCGGGTAAGTGGAGCTTGGCGGCGTGTTGACAGCCCCCGACCCCGCTTGTACCCGCCGGACGCCGGTCCGGTACAGCCGGCGGCGCGGCCGTTCGCGAATCGTTGGAGGCCGCCGAACACGCCCGGACATCTGAGCCCGGATCGGTCGTTCGACGAAGTTTGAGAAACGCGGACGCTGCATGCCCCGTCTGGTGATGAAATTCGGCGGCACCTCGGTCGCCAACGTCGAGCGCATCCGCAACGTGGCCGCCCACGTCGCCCGCGAGGTCGCGGCCGGCTACGAGGTCGCGGTCGTAGTCTCGGCGATGTCGGGCAAGACCAACGAGCTCGTCGGCTGGGTCAAGGACGCCGACCCCGAATACGAGGCCGCCGAGTACGATGCCGTGGTCGCCTCGGGCGAGCAGGTGACCTCGGGCCTCCTGGCGATCGCGCTGCGCAAGGCCGGGATCCCGGCCCGCTCCTGGCAGGGCTGGCAGGTGCCGATCCTGACGTCCGACGCGCACGGCTCGGCCCGCATCGAGGAGATCGACGGCACCCGGCTCGACGCAGGGTTCAAGCGCGGCGAGGTCGCGGTGATCGCCGGCTTCCAGGGCATCCATGCCGAGACCGGCCGGATCACGACGTTGGGCCGCGGCGGGTCGGATACCAGCGCGGTGGCCGTCGCCGCCGCCATCGGCGCCGAGCGCTGCGACATCTACACCGACGTGGACGGGGTCTACACCACCGACCCGCGCGTCGTGCCGAAGGCGCGGCGCATGGAGCGCGTCACCTTCGAGGAGATGCTGGAGATGGCCTCGCTCGGCGCCAAGGTGCTGCAGGTCCGCTCCGTCGAGCTCGCCATGGTGCACCGGGTGCCGACCACGGTCCGCTCCTCCTTCGATCCGCCGGACGCCGCGCGCCCCGGCACCCTCATCTGCGACGAGGACACAGACGTGGAACAGCAGATCATCACCGGGATCGCCTTCGCGCGGGACGAGGCGCAGATCACGCTTCGCCGCGTCAAGGACAGCCCCGGCGTCGCCGCCGCGATCTTCGGGCCGCTGGCCGACGCCAACATCAACGTCGACATGATCATCCAGACGGTGTCGGGCGACCAGTCGACCACCGACATGACCTTCACGGTGCCGGCCGCCGACTACGACCGGGCGCGCACGGTGCTCGACCGGGCGCACGACACGATCGGGTTCGCGCAGATCGAGGGCGCCACCGACGTGGTGAAGGTTTCGGCGATCGGCGTCGGGATGCGCAGCCATGCCGGCGTCGCGGCCAAGGCGTTCCGGGCGCTGGCCGACAAGGGCATCAACATCCGGGCGATCACCACCTCCGAGATCAAGTTCTCTGTCCTGATCGACGCGGCCTATACCGAGCTTGCCGTCCGCACGCTCCACTCGCTATACGGCCTGGATCAGGCCTGAGGCTTGCAGGCCCGTCCGACGGGTGCGACCTGAGATTGCCCGGCGCCGACACCCGGCGTCGCGCTGACAGGGGATTGACCAGACGATGCCCGCTGCGCCCGGAGGCCCGCGCCTGCTGCTGCGCCGCCTCCGCGAAGCCATGGCGGAGCCGGTCAGCCCCCAGGCGCGCCTGGACCGCATCGTCGTGGTCATCGCCGCCAACGTCATCGCCGAGGTGTGCTCGGTCTACGTCCTGCGCGACGACAACACGCTCGAGCTGTTCGCCACCGAGGGCCTGAACCGCGAGGCGGTCCACCTGACCCGGATGCGCGCCGACGAGGGCCTCGTCGGCCTGATCGCGCAGACGGCCGAGCCGCTGTCGCTTTCCGACGCGCAGACCCACCCGGCTTTCTCCTACCGCCCGGAGACGGGCGAGGAGGCGTATCACGCCTTCCTCGGCGTGCCGCTGCTCCGGGCCGGCAACACGCTCGGTGTGCTCACCGTCCAGAACAAGACCTACCGCGTCTATTCCGACGAGGAGATCGAGGCGCTCCAGACCACCGCGATGGTGCTCTCGGAGATGATCGCGTCCGGCGAGCTGCAGGGGCTGGCTCCCGACGCCGGCACCGCGGCGCGCCGCGCCGTCAACGCCCGCGGCGTCGTGCTCGCCGACGGCATCGGCCTCGGCCACGTGGTGCTGCACGAGCCGCGCATCGTCGTGAAGACGCTGATCGCCGAGAACGTCGAGGCCGAGATCGCCCGGCTCGAGGCCGCGATCGAGGCGGTGCGCTCGGCGATCGACGACCTGGTCGAGCGCGGCGACAAGATCGGCACCGGCGAATCGCGCGAGGTGCTGGAAACGGTGCGCATGTTCGCCCACGACAAGGGCTGGCTGCGCCGGATGCGCGAGGCAGTGGTCTCGGGCTTGACCGCGGAGGCGGCGGTCGAGCGCGTCCAGTCGGACAACCGCGCCCGGATGATGCGCCAGAGCGACCCGTACCTGCGCGATCGCCTGCACGACCTCGACGACCTCGCCAACCGCCTGCTGCGCCGCTTGACCGGGCAGGAGGGCGCGGGCGCGGGCGCCTACCTGCCCGACAACGCGATCCTGGTCGCCCGCTCGATGGGCCCGGCGGCGCTGCTCGACTACGACCCGTCGCGCCTGCGCGGCGTCGTGCTGGAGGAGGGCGGCCCGACGAGCCACATCGCGATCGTCGCGCGGGCGCTCGGCATCCCTGCCGTCGGCGAGGTCGAGAACGCGACGGCGCTGTGCGATTCGGGTGACGCGATCATCGTCGACGGCGTCTCCGGCGAGGTCCAGGTCCGCCCCGGGCCGGAGATCGAGGCGGCCTATGCCGAGATGGTGCGCCTGCGCGCCAAGCGGCAGGAGCAGTACCGGGCGCTGCGCGACGTCCCCGCGACCACCCGCGACGGCATCCGCATCGGCCTGCACCTCAATGCCGGCCTGCTCGTCGACCTCGGCCACCTCAACGAGACCGGCGCGGAGGGCATCGGCCTGTTCCGCACCGAGCTGCAGTTCATGGTGGCGCAGCGGATGCCCTCGGCGGCCGAGCAGCAGGCGCTGTACGAGGCGGTGTTCGCCGCCACCGGCGACCGGCCGGTGACGATCCGCACGCTCGACATCGGCGGCGACAAGATCCTGCCGTACATGCCCAAGCTCGAGGAGGAGAACCCGGCGCTGGGCTGGCGCGCGATCCGGATCGGCCTCGACCGGCCGGCGCTGCTGCGGGTGCAGCTGCGCGCGCTGCTGAGGGCGGCGGCCGGGCGGCCGCTCAAGATCATGTTCCCGATGGTGGCCACGGTCGACGAGTTCGTCCGGGCCAAGGCGATCGTCGATCGCGAGAAGGCGCATCTGCGCCGCCACGGCCATCCGCTGCCGAGCGATTGCCGCCTCGGCGCGATGGTCGAGGTGCCCTCGCTCTTGTTCCAGATCGACGAGATCGCGCAGGTGGCCGACTTTCTGTCGGTCGGCTCGAACGACCTGATGCAGTTCCTGTTCGCGGTCGACCGCGAGAACCGCCGCGTCGCGGACCGGTTCGATCCGCTCTGCGCCGCGGCGATCCGCGCCTTCCGGTTGATCGCCGAGCGCGCGAACGCGGCCGGATGCCCGGTGACGGTGTGCGGCGAGATCGGCGGACGGCCGCTCGAAGCGATGGCGCTGATCGGCATGGGCTTCCGCGACCTCTCGATGTCGCCCGCCTCGATCGGCCCGATCAAGGCGATGGTGCTGAGCCTCGACGCGCGGGCGATCGCCGACGTGATCGACGCCGAGATGGCCCGCGCCCATGACGGCGCCTCGATCCGCCCGGCGCTCGCCGCCTTCGCCAAGGCCCACGGCATCCCGGTCTGACCCCGCCCAGCGTGAAAACCGGGCTCGTTTCCGTCAGCGTCCCAGAGTAGACCCCGGTCGATGATCCCCTTTTCCCCCGACCGCCTCGACGCCATCCTCGTGCGCCACGACATCGTCACCGGCACCCTCGCCGCCGGCGATGCGAGCTCGGAGAGCATCGTCCAGCTCTCCCGCGAGCTGTCGGATCTCGATCCCGTGGTCGCCGGCATCCACGCCTATCGCGCCGCCGCCGCCAACCTGGCCGAGGTCGAGGCGCTGATCGACGAGCCCGGCGGCGACCCGGAGATGCGTGCGCTCGCCGCCGCCGAGAAGCCCGACGCCGAGGACGCGCTGATCAAGGCGCACCGCGACCTGCAGCTGATGCTGCTGCCCAAGGACGCGGCCGACGAGAAGAGCGCGATCCTCGAAATCCGCGCCGGCACCGGTGGCGACGAGGCCGCGCTGTTCGCCGGCGACCTGTTCCGGATGTACGCCAAGTACGCCGACACCAAGGGCTGGAAGGTCGAGGTCATCTCCGAGAGCGAGGGCACCGTCGGCGGCTATCGCGAGGTCGTGGCGGAGGTGAAGGGCCGCGGCGTGTTCGCCCGCCTGAAGTTCGAGAGCGGCGCCCACCGGGTCCAGCGCGTGCCCGACACCGAGGCGCAGGGGCGGATCCACACCTCCGCCGCCACCGTCGCGGTCCTGCCCGAGGCCGAGGAGGTCGACATCGTCGTCAACGACGCCGACCTGAAGATCGACACCATGCGCTCGCAGGGGGCCGGCGGCCAGCACGTCAACAAGACCGAATCGGCGATCCGCATCACCCACCTGCCGTCGGGGATCGTGATCTTCGTCCAGGAGGAGCGCTCCCAGCACAAGAACCGCGCCCGCGCGATGTCGCTGCTGCGGGCCAAGCTCTACGATGCCGAGCGCTCGGCCAAGGACGCGGTCCGCGCCGCCGACCGCAAGTCGCAGGTCGGCACCGGCGACCGCTCGGAGCGCATCCGAACCTACAACTTCCCGCAGGGCCGGGTGACCGACCACCGCATCAACCTCACCCTGTACAAGCTGGAGGAGATGCTCGCCGGCACCGCCCTCGACGAGCTGGTCGACGCGCTCGTGACGGAGCATCAGGCCGAGCTGCTCGCCGCCGAAGGCATGGCGTGAGCGGACGGGCCGACGCGCGCATCGTCCGCCCGGATCATACGCGCAGCCTTGCCCTGCGGCGCCTCGCCGAATGCTTCGCCGCGGAAGGCATACCCGAGGGCGATGCCCGCTTCCTGATGCTCGGCATGCTCGATCTCCGCGCCGTCGACCTCGCGCTGCACGGCGGCCGAGCCCTCGGGTCGGAGGGCGCGGACAGGTTGGAGGCCGCCGCGCGCCGGCGCGTTGCCGGAGAACCGGTGGCCCGCATCCTCGGAACGTGGGAGTTCTGGGGCCTGCCGTTCCGGCTGTCCCCGGAAACGCTGGTGCCGCGGCCCGACACCGAAACGTTGGTCGACGCCACGCTGGAAACGGTTTCGGACCCGGCGGCCCCCCTCCGCATCCTCGACCTCGGCACCGGCAGCGGCTGCATCCTGGTCGCGCTGCTGAGCGCGCTGCCGAACGCGACCGGCATCGGCCTCGATCGCTCCTGGAATGCCCTGCGCACGGCGCGCGCGAACGCGCTCGACAACGGCGTCGCCGATCGCACCCTGTTCGTCGCCGGCGATTGGTGCGAGGCGCTCGTCGGCCGGTTCGACCGGGTGGTCTCGAACCCGCCCTACATCGCCAGCGCCGTGATCGCCGGCCTCGATCGCGAGGTGCGCGAGCACGATCCGATGGCCGCGCTCGACGGCGGCGGCGACGGGCTTGCGGCCTATCGACGGATCGTCGATGCGACGGCAGGCGGGTTGCTCGCGCCGGGCGGCTCGCTCCACCTCGAGATTGGCTACGATCAGGCGGACGCCGTGACGGATCTGGGCCGGAAGGCGGGCCTTCGACCGAGCGGCATCACGCGCGACCTCGCCGGGCATACGCGGGTCGCGTCGTTCGTCGGTCGGCCCGACAGGGCGCCCGCATAGGGGATTTTTGGCACCGATCACGCAAAATTCGTCGGAATCCCCATCAACTTCGCGCTGGATCCCCCGTCTCGACTTGCGGTTCGCGGACGATCCGTTAAGACGGAAAGCCGTAGGTTCGGTATAGCGCATCCTTTGCGGGGTGGCGGCCGATCGCTCCACCGTCGATCAGACGCAGGCTCGGGTTTGAGCAGCGGCGCGGCGGTTTTCGAACCTGACAATCGACGGGCGTCTTGGACGCAAGCGTAGGCCCCGAGGGATCGGGACAGACGGCTGGTAGGCGAGCGGGTCGTGGATCAATTCCGATGATCCGTCCGCGGGCGCCGGCGAGGACCCGCACTGCGGCGCCTCGGGAGCCCGGCCCCCAGCCTTCCCCCCGACCAGACGCGCCTTTCGCAGTAACGAGGGTCATCTGAGACCGATGAGACCAAACCAGAACCGACGGGTGCGCGGCCGGAACCGGCCGAAGGGCCCGAACCCGCTGACCCGGTCCTACGAATCCAACGGACCCGACGTCAAAGTCCGCGGCACCGCCCAGCACATCGCCGACAAGTACGCTCAGCTCGCGCGGGACGCGCAGGCGGCGGGCGACCCGGTGGCGGCGGAGAACTACTTCCAGCACGGCGAGCACTATTTCCGGATCATCTCCGGCGCGCAGGAGCAGGGCCGCCCGCAGGCCGGCGCCGGCTACGCCTCGCGGTCGTACGACGACGATATGGAGGACGGCGACGACGAGCAGGGCGGCGAGGCCAACGGCCAGGGCTATGCCGGCTACGCGCCCGAATACGGCGATCCGGGCCAACAGCCGCAGCCCTACGACAACCGCAGCGAGGGCGGCCAGCAGGACGGGCGCCAGGATCGCGGCCAGGATCGCAACCAGCAGGACAGGTTCGGCCAGAACCAGAACCGCGGCGACCGCCAGGAGCGCCGCGACCGGTTCCAGAACAACCGCAACGACCGGCCGCGTTTCGACAACGGCGCCCGCTTCGACAACCAGCGTCCCGACGGCAACCGCCAGGACGGCGGCCGGCAGGATCAGGGCCGCCAGGAGCACGGCCAGCGCGCCGATTACGATCGCCAGGACGCGCCCCGGCAGACCTTCAACCGCCAGGACAGCGGGCGGCAGGAGAATGGACGGCAGGAGAACGGGCGGCAGGAGTATCCGCGCCAGGACAATCGGCAGGAGAACCGCGCCGAGTTCAACCGTCGCGATCAGCCGCGGGACGAGTTTCCGCGCCAGGATCCGTCTCGTCAGGAGCAGCCGCGCGCCGAAGCGCCCCGCGAGAACCGTTACGAGAACGGACGCACAGAGCAGCCGCGCCGCGAGCCGCGCCAGGAGGCCCGGACCGAGATGCCGGCCCGCGCCGAGGCGCCGGTGCGTGCGGAAGCGCCGGCCCGGGCCGAGGCTCCGGCCCGGCGCGAGCGTCGCCGCGAGGAGCCGCGGCCCGTCGCCGAGGATGCGGCCGGCCTCCCGGCCTTCCTGATGACGCCGCCCCGCCTGCCACCGGCCGCCGAAGCGCCCGTGGCGGAGGCGCAGGCGCCGAGCCTGCCCACGGCCGAAGGCGAGGACGCGCCGGCTCCGAAGGTCCGTCGCCGGCGGCGCCCGCGCTTCGAGGGGACCGAGGCCGAAGGTTCGCCGGAGACCAAGGCACCGGACGGCGCCTCCTCGGTCGAGTAGACGCCATCATTCCCGCGAGACAGGCCGCCCCGGATCTCCGGGGTGGCCTATTTCGTATCCGAAGGTCGGTCCCCGAAGGGCCGATCCGGCCTTCACCCGGTCGGGATACGCTCGGACGCAGAGAACGGGCCGGAGAGACGTGAGATCCAGGCCTCCCGGCAGTGCCAGCGGGCGTCGAGCGATAGGCTCTCGCGGCAGGTCACCGAGCCGGCATGGGTGCCACGGCACCGGCGTTTCGAGCCAAACCACCCGTGCGCGCAGCAGGCGGAGCGCCGCGAATCAGTCCCCGTCCGCCTCGGCGAGGGCGAGGGCCGGCGTCGGCCCGCGATAGCCGGTCGCCAGCACGTAGAGCTCGCTCGAATCGGCGCGGCTGGCATTCGGCTTGACGTGCCGCACGAGGGAGAAGTCGCGCTTGAGGTCGGTGAGCAACGCGGTCTCGGTACCGCCCTGCAGCACCTTGGCGAGGTAGGCGCCGCCGGGCGCCAGAACCTCTCGCGCGAACTCGGCCGCGGTCTCGGCGAGCCCGATGATGCGCAGGTGATCGGTCTTCTTGTGGCCGGTGGCGTTGGCGGCCATGTCGGACAGCACGAGGTCGGCCGGGCCGCCGAGCAGGCCGGTGAGGCGCTTCGGCGCCTCGGGGTCGAGGAAGTCGAGGGTGATGAACTCGACGCCCGGCATCGGCTCGATCTCGAGCAGGTCGATTCCGACGATGCGGCCGGTCTCGCCGACGATCTTCGCCGCGACCTGCGACCAGCCGCCGGGGGCGGCGCCGAGATCGACGATGCGCTGGCCGGGCTTCAGCAGCTTGAAGCGCTCGTCGATCTCCATCAGCTTGAAGGCCGCCCGCGAGCGGTATCCTTCGCGCTTGGCCCGCTGGACGTAGGGATCGTTGAGCTGGCGCTCGAGCCAGCTCTTCTGCGAATGGGTGCGCCCGCGCCCGGTCTTCACCCGCTGCTTGAGATCGCCGCGGACTCCGCCCGTCGCGCCCGCTCCGCCACGCCTGTCGGTCACCGGTAGCCCCCGCGGCGCCACACGCCGTCTTCCCGCATCATGTTCATCAACAATCCTTCGCGCAGGCCGCGATCGGCGATGCGCAGGCGCTCGGCCGGGAAGGCACGGCGGATCGCCTCCAGGATCGCGCAGCCGGCGAGGACCAAGTCGGCGCGGTCGCGGCCGATGCACGGGTTCTCCGCCCGCTGGTCGAGCCGCGTGTCGAGCAGGTCGTCGATCGCACCGGCGACCTCGGCGTCGCTCATCCACAGCCCGTCGACCCGGCGGCGCTCGTAGCGCACGAGGCGCAGGTGCATCGCCGCGATGGTGGTGACGGTGCCGGAGGTTCCGAGCAGGTGGAAGCCGGGCGCCGTCGCCGCGGCCGCCGCACGGATCGCGAAGGGGCCCAGCATCTCGGCCACCTCCTCGACCATGCCCTCGAACATCATCCGCGTCACCTCGGAGCCGCCGTGGCGCTCGGCCAGGGTGACGACGCCGACCGGCAGCGAATCCCAGGCGCGGATGCGCAGGGTCGGATCGGTCGAGGGGTTGGCGGCCGAGCCGTCGAGCCAGGCGATCTCGGTCGAGCCGCCGCCGATGTCGAAGATCACCACCGATTCGGCTTGCGGGTCGGCGAGCGCGGCGCAGCCGGTGACGGCGAGGTAGGCCTCGGTCTGCCGGTCGACGATCTCGAGATCGAGGCCGACCTCGGCCCGCACGCGCGCGACGAACTCGGCACCGTTCACGGCGAGCCGGCAGGCCTCCGTGGCGATGATCTTGGCCCGCCCGACGCCGCGGGCGCGCATCTTCCCCTTGCAGATCCGCAGCGCGTCGATCGTCCGCTCGATCGCCGCCTCGCTGAGCCGGTCGGAGCTGCCGAGTCCCTCGCCGAGCCGGACGATGCGCGAGAACGCGTCGATCACCCGGAAGCCGTGCGAGGACGGCTCGGCGATGAGCAGGCGGCAGTTGTTGGTGCCAAGATCCAGGGCCGCGTAGGCGTTGCGGCGCACGTCGCGATGCGAGACCGCGGGGGCGGAACCGGGTGCCCCTGCCGGTGGCGCGCCCTGGGGGCGGGCCGGCGCGGTCGCGCCACTCTCGTCCCTCATCGGCGTCGCCGCGCTTTCCCATCCCTGGCCCCGGCGAACCGCCCGGCCATCATTCACGCTCGACCCTACTCGCTCGGCAGCGAACTGCAACGTCCCGTTCACGAATGCCGGAACTGCATCCACGGCCGTCGGCGCGACCGCAGCAGGCGAAGAGGATCGAAAACCATTCGCCCGACGCCGAGACCCGGCCGCCGAGACATCGGATGCGATGCGCGATCACGCGGTCGCGTCAGGCCATCGCTTTGGCGAGGCTAGCGGCGCGGGAGGTCGGCCGCAACAGGCTCTTCACCTGGGAGTAGGGTCGCGGCCGGTTGATCACCTCGTCGAGGCGCGACCACAACGTCTTGGGCGAAAACGGTTTCGCGATGATCTCGTTGACGCCGAGGGTGATCGCGCGGTCGACGACGTTCCGACGCGGCTGGGCGAGCATCAGGATGATGGGAATCGTCGGGCAGGGGGAGGTCGAGGGCGTGCGCGCCAGCCGGATGAACTCCTCGCCCGAGAGGATCGCCAGATCCCAGTCGATGATCGTCAGGTCGGGCTTGCTCTCGGCGAGCACGCCGAGCGCCTCGGCCCCGTCCGGCGCCTCCAGCACCCGCTTGATGCCGACGCGCATCAGCATGTCGCGCACGATTCGACGGATGTAGAGGCTCTCGTCGACCACGAGGGCGGAGAAGTCTGGGAAGGTCGGGGTCGCGATCATCGAGGGGGCGGCACGCGGGCCCCGGCGGATGCGGGAGCCTGTCCCTCTGCATACGCACCCGGCCTTTGCGCTTCCCTAACACGGCGCGCTTTGCAAGCCTGGGTTTCACGACGACGAGAAAGTGATGGAACTCCGAGCGGATCGACAACAAGGTCCTTGCGGTCAACGGCCAATTGCGTCAGGACTGAGGCGTTATTCTTGGTTACCGCGACCGGGGGTAATGGGAGTGCGGGGCGTGAGCTGTCTGGGATGGCGCGCACGCGGTATTCGAGACGTGGTCGGCGGACGGTTTTTGGCGAGCTTTCGATGGGACGTGGTCGTGATTTCCGGGGGCCGCAGAAGCGCGGCTTCGATGAGGGTGGCGCAGAGCCGAGATGGCCTGATCAGGCTCCCCCGAGTGGCGGCGGATACGGTGGCGGCGGCTTCGGCGGCGGCGGTGGCGGGTTCGGTGGCGGCGGCGGTGGTTTCGATCGCGGCGCTCCCCGGGCTGCGGCGGCCCCTACGGGTCCGGAGCGCGATGCCACGGTCAAGTGGTTCAACAAGGAGAAGGGCTTCGGCTTCGTTGAGCTGGGCGACGGCTCGGGCGACGCCTTCCTCCACATCCGCGCCGTCGAGGCCGCCGGCCATGACGACCTGCTGCCGGGCACCCGGCTCACCGTTCAGACCGCGCAGGGCCAGAAGGGTCCGCAGGTCACCAACGTGACCAGCGTCGACACCTCGACGGCCGAGGCGGCTCCGCCCCGGCGCGAGATGCGCGATGCGCGTCCCCCGCGCGCCGGCGGCTTCGGCGGCGCCGGCGGCTACGGTGCCGGCGGTGGTTACGGCGGCGCCGGTGGCGGCTTCGGTGGCGGCGGCGGCGGTTACGGCGGCGGTGGCCGCGTCGCCTCGGGCCCCTCGACCGAGATGCAGGGCACCGTGAAGTGGTACGACCCGGCCAAGGGCTTCGGCTTCGTGTCGGTGAACGACGGCGGCAAGGACGTGTTCGTCCATCGCTCCGCCCTGTCGCGGGCCGGCCTCGAGTCGCTTGCCGAGGGTCAGACCGTGACGCTCGGTGTGGTCGACGGCCAGAAGGGCCGCGAGGCTCAGAGCATCAACGTCGACGATTGATCGGCGGCATTTTTGGCGAACGCGGCGGCCTCGCTTCCGCCGCGTTCCCGATGCGATTGGAAACGGCGGTCCTTCACGGGGCCGCCGTTTTGCGTTCCGGGACGACAATCGGAGACATCTCATGCGTCGTGCCGTACCGTTCGGCATCCTGCTCGCCCTCGCCACGGCGCAGCAGGCGAGGGCCGAGGATTTCACCGGCGCCTATGCCGGCGTGAACCTCGGCTACGGCTTCGAGCGCGGGCGGGATGCGAAGAAGCCCGGCCCCCTCCCGGAGAAGGACGCGGCGGTTCCGAGCGCGAACGATCTGCCACCGAGCGCGTCGATGGCAGCGAAGTCCCTCCAATCGTCGCGTCCGGCCGCCCGCTGAGACGGGGACCATCCGCGCTGAGATCGCGGACGGCACCGGGCGCTACTGGCCGGCCATTGCCTTGATGATGAAATCGCGCCGCACGAAGGTCGCGTAGTCCGGCTGGGCCGCGAGGTTGCCGAGGGCGATCTGCGTATCGAGGGCGATCTTGAGGGCATCGGACGTGATGTCGACGCTTTCCGGATAGACCTTGTCGCCCATCATGCGCTTGACCGCAGCCTCGACCACGGTCGGATCGAGGTTGGGGAACTCCTTCTTCGCCACCGCGACCGCCTTGGCCGGATCGGACTGCATCAGCCGGATCGCCGCCTGCATGCCGTCGACGAAGGCCTGCGCCACCGCCGGATCGACATCCTTGCGCGCGCTCACCGCCGAGAAGGCGTAGGGGCCGTACTTCTCGGGGAAGCCGAGGACGACCTTCATCCCCTTGGCGGCGACCTGATCGAGGCCGGGCTCGTACAGCACGGCGACCTTGGCCTGGCCGGCGAGGAACGGGCCCGGCTCGGTGCCGAGCTGCACCTGCGTCAGCGTCACGTCGTCCTTCGACAGGCCGTTCTCCTTCAAGAGCTTGAGGAACAGCGAGGTGCTCGTCGTCGGCATCAACCCAGTGACGATGGTCTGCCCCTTGAGGTCCTTCACGTCCTTGAAGACGAAGTCCGGCGTCGTCGCGATCCACACGGCGGCACCGTTGACGACGTTGGCGATGACGCCGACGGGCGCGCCCTTCGAGGCCGCCACCGCGGTCCATTCCGGGCCGTGGATCGAGAACTGCGCGCTCTTCGAGATCACCGCCGAGAGCGCGACGCTCGGCGCGCCGGCCGTCTCCTTGGTCACGTCGATGCCCGCCTTCTCGAACAGGCCCTCGTCCAGGGCGACGTAGAGCGGCAGGTAGAGCATCGACTGGAAGGCCTGGCTCACGGTCGCCTTCAGCGCCGCCGCCGAGGCGGGCAGGGCCCCCATCAGCCAGGCCGCGGCGACGGTCGCGATGAGGGGACGACGCTGGATCATCGGAAGGCTCTCGTTCTGCTGGCGGGAAGGGCGGGGCGGACGGCCGCGGCGAGCCGCGCTCCGCCGGCTTGGAACTCAGACCTGGACGCTGCCGGCGGTGTCGACCTGCCGCCACGGCAGGATGCGGCGCTCGGCGAAATCGATGACGTGGTAGAGCAGGAAGCCGACGAACATCAGCACGAACAGCCCGACCCAGACGGCGTTGAGGTCGTAGAGCGACGAGGCGTTGTAGATCAGGTGGCCGAGCCCGGCCTGGGACGAGATGAACTCGCCGACGACCGCGCCGACCAGCGCGAAGCCGATGTTGATCCGGAACATCCCGATGATCGCCGGCAGCGTCGACGGCACGATCACCGAGCGGAAGATCCGGTTCTTCGAGGCGCCCATCGAGGCCAGCAGCGCCTGCAGGTCGGGATCGGCGTCCCGGGCGGCCTGGTACGCCGCGATCAGCGCGACCAGCGCCGTTAGCGAGACCGCGAGCGCGACCTTCGAGACGAACCCGGTGCCGAACCACAGGATCACGATCGGGGCGAGCGCGATCTTCGGCACCGAGTTGATCGCGACGATGAACGGCTCGACGATCCGCGCCACCAGCACCGAGTACCAGAGCCCGAGCCCCGCGACCGAGCCGATCGCGGTGCCGATCACGAAGCCCAGGATGGCCTCCACCACCGTGAGCCAGGTGTCGTGGGCGAGGCTGCCGTCGAGCACGCTCTTGACGAACACCCGCCAGATGCCCGAGGGCGCGCCGACCAGGAACTCGGTGAGCCAGCCGGCATCGACCGCGACCTCCCAAGCCGCGAAGAACACGGCCACCGCGAGGAGCTGGATCAGCCCGCGCCCGAGCGTGGTGTCGATCGCCCGTGCCAGGGCACCGGGCCGGCGGCGTCGGGCCGGCGGCGTCGGTCGGCTCGCCGCCTCCGGCGGTGCCTGTTCGTGGGATAGGATCTGGATCGCCATCAGGCCGCCCTCGCGCTGGTCTGGATGTCGAGCTCGCCGCAGAGCGTGTTGAAATACTCGGAGAAGCGCGGATCGCTGCGGGCGCCGATCGGCGACCGATCGCTGAGCGCGATGTCGTGCACCGCCTTCACCCGGGTCGGGCGATTGCCCAGCACCACGACGCGCTTCGAGAGCGCCACCGCCTCGTCGATGTCGTGGGTCACGAGCACGACGGTCTTGTGGAAGGTCTCGACCGCGTCGAGCAGCACGCCTTCGAGGTAGAGCCGGGTCTGGTAGTCGAGCGCCGAGAACGGCTCGTCGAGGAGCAGGATGTCCGGATCCATGATCAGCGTCCGGATCAGCGCCGCGCGCTGCCGCATGCCGCCCGACAGGGTCTTGGGGTAGGCGTTCTCGAAGCCGGACAGGCCGAAGCGGGCGAGGTAGTCCTGTGCCGTCTCGGTGGCGGCCCTGGCGTCGACGCCCTTCATCTCCAGGCCGAGCATCACGTTCTGCAGGACCGTGCGCCAGGGGAACAGCAGGTCCTTCTGCATCATGTAGCCGACGCGGCCGGACAGGCCGGGCACGATCTCGCCGCGAAAGCGCATCGTCCCCTCATCGGGCTCGAGCAGGCCGGCGATCACGTTGAAGACCGTGGTCTTGCCGCAGCCGGACGGGCCGATGATGCTGACGAAGTCGCGCTCGTAGATGTCGAAGCTCAGCCCGTCGAGCACCGGGACGGCACCACCCTTCGCCGGGAACGCCTTGCGGATGCCCCGCAGGGCGAGCTGCACGTCCCGGCCGTTCGCAACCGCATCCATCACCGGCTCCACGCTGACGGCGGGATCCAGCAAGGCCCGGGCCAAACTGCATGCAGAATGCAGGCGTGAGGCCGAAACGGCGAGACACGCGTGATCGGTGGCGCCGGACCAAACGAAGAAGGGCAGGACGCGCGACCGCGTCCTGCCCTCACATCATCGAAGTTCGGAATCTTTTGGTGGGCGCACTAGGGTTCGAACCTAGGACCCGCTGATTAAGAGTCAGCTGCTCTACCAACTGAGCTATGCGCCCGATCGCATTGAGCGATCCGCCGCGGTCCACCAAGTCCCGCTGCGATGCGGGCTGATACCAACCGGGCCGGGGGCTGTCCACCCCGTGTTCGCGGTTTTTGCCCGCGAGCCGGAATTTTCCCCCGGGCCGGTCGGTTTTCGGCCTACTCCGCCGCCGCGTGCTGCGCGTGGAGGCGTACGGCCGAGGCCGAGAGCTTGTTCAGCGCCGAGAGGTAGGCCTTGGCCGAGGCGACGAGGGTGTCGGGGTCGGCGCCGCGTGCGGTGATCGACCGCTCGCCGGCCTTCAGCCGCACCGAAACCTCCGCCTGGGCATCCGTGCCGGCGGTGACCGCGTGGACCTGGTAGAGCTCGAGCTGCGCCTCGTGCGGCACCAGCGCCTGGATCGCGTTGAACACCGCGTCGACCGGCCCGTTGCCGTCGGCCTCCTCGGTGAGCGTCTTGCCGTCGACGGCGACCTTCATCGTCGCGCGCTGCGGCCCGCGCGTGCCGGCGATGACCGAGAGCGAGACCAGGCGAATGCGGTCGTGCGCGGTGGCGAGATTCTCGTCGACCAGCGCCTCGATGTCCTCGTCGTAGACGTTCTTCTTGCGGTCGGCCAAGGCCTTGAACCGCTCGAAAACGTCCTGCAGCTGGTTGTCGGACAGCCTCAATCCGAGCTCGTCGAGCTTCGAGCGGAAGGCGGCGCGGCCGGAATGCTTGCCCATCACCAGGTTGGTCTTGGTGAGGCCGACCGAGGCCGGGGTCATGATCTCGTAGGTCTCGGCGTGCTTGAGCATGCCGTCCTGGTGGATGCCGCTCTCGTGCGCGAAGGCGTTGCGGCCGACGATTGCCTTGTTGAACTGCACCGGGAAGTTCGTGGCGTGGCTGACGAGCTTCGAGGCCCGGGTCAGCATCGTCGATTCGATGCCGGTCTCGTAGGGCAGCACGTCGGAGCGGGTGCGGATCGCCATCACCACCTCCTCCAGCGCCGCGTTGCCCGCGCGCTCGCCGATGCCGTTGATCGTGCACTCGACCTGCCGCGCGCCGCCCTCGATGCCGGCCAGCGTGTTGGCGATCGCGAGGCCGAGATCGTTGTGGCAATGGACCGAGAAGATCGCCTTGTCGGCGTTCGGCAAGCGCGCGCGCACCGCCTCGAACATCGCGCGGTACTCGCCCGGCGTCGCGTAGCCGACGGTGTCGGGCAGGTTGATCGTCGTCGCGCCGGCCCTGATCGCCGCCTCGACGCAGCGGCACAGGTAGTCGATCGGCGTGCGGGTCGCGTCCATCGCCGACCACTCGACGTCGGCGACGAGGTCGCGGGCCTGCGCCACCGTCTTGAGGATGATCTCGACGACTTCGTCCTCGGTCTTGCGCATCTGGTGCGCGAGATGGATCGGCGAGGTCGAGACGAAGGTGTGGATGCGCCCCTGGCGGGCGTGCCGCACCGCTTCGCCGGCCCGGGCGATGTCGGCGGGGATGGCGCGGGCGAGCCCGGCGATGGTGGCGCGCTTGGCGCGGCGGGCGATCTCCGAGACGGCCTCGAAGTCGCCGTTCGAGGCGATCGGGAAGCCGGCCTCGATGACGTCGACGCCCATCGCGTCGAGCAGCTCGGCGACGGCGAGCTTCTCGTCAAGGGTCATGGTCGCGCCCGGGCATTGCTCGCCGTCGCGCAACGTCGTGTCGAAGATCACGACGCGGTCTTTTTTCGTCTCGGAAACGCTGGTCATCGGTTGTCCACCCTGTCGCGGCGCGCCCCCGCCGAGCGGATCGGGCGGCCTTCGAAGCCTGTGAGGTCGGCCATGCGATCCCCTGAAGGCCCAGGCGAACGCCCGGACGGCCCTCAGGGGCGGGTAAGCAGAAGCGAGCGGAGGGCGCGCGTCAGCGACGCCGCGGTCGCGGCCTCGACGATGACGGGTGCTGAGCCGGCGCTGGCCAAGGCTCGTCTCTCCTCGGCGCCGATCTCGGGACCGCACGGAGATGTGCGGGGCCGGCGACGCAGGCAGCGTGGATATCCCTGGTTGGGCCCAAAGACAAGCACGACCGTCGACCGGCCGAGCGGCGAAACCGGCCGCCGCAACGAAGAAGGCACCCGCGGATCGCTCCGCGGGTGCCTGTAGAGGGAAGAGCCGGGGCGGGCGAGGATCAGACGGCGATGCGCTCCTCGGCGTCCATCGGCTCGCGCAGCACGTAGCCGCGGCCCCAGACGGTCTCGATGTAGTTCTTGCCCTGGCTGGCATTGGCGAGCTTCTTCCGCAGCTTGCAGATGAACACGTCGATGATCTTCAGCTCGGGCTCGTCCATGCCGCCGTAGAGATGGTTGAGGAACATCTCCTTGGTCAGCGTCGTGCCCTTCCGCAGCGAGAGGAGCTCCAGCATCTGGTACTCCTTGCCGGTTAGGTGGACGCGGGAGCCGGCGACCTCGACGGTCTTCTGGTCGAGGTTCACGATCAGGTCGGCGGTGGTGATTACCGACTGGGCGTGGCCCTTCGAGCGGCGGACGATCGCGTGGATGCGGGCCACGAGCTCGTCCTTGTGGAACGGCTTAGTGAGGTAGTCGTCGGCGCCGAAGCCGAGGCCCTTCACCTTGTCCTCGATGCCGGCCATGCCCGACAGGATCAGGATCGGCGTCTTGACCTTGGCGACGCGAAGGTTGCGAAGCACTTCGTAGCCCGACATGTCGGGCAAATTCAGATCGAGCAGGATGATGTCGTAATCGTAGAGCTTGCCGAGATCGATTCCTTCCTCACCGAGATCGGTGGTGTAGGTGTTGAAGTTCTCGGACTTGAGCATCAACTCGATGCTCTGCGCCGTGGCGCCGTCGTCCTCGATCAGAAGTACCCGCATCGTCGATCCCCAGCCCGGCCGGCCGTATCAGCGTTCGGACACGTCGCCGCCATTCGTCCGCCACCGGCCTGTGGACGGACGCCCCATCGTCATTGACGTGAAACGCTATTCGTTAATCGTTAACAAAACCTGATTCTGTGTGGCAAGCGATCGTTTGACCCCGCCTCGACCTTTTTGCGTCCGGTGTTTGCGGTCTGTTCTCACCGCACAAACCGTCCGCGGCCGACGCCGCGCCCCCCGCCCCAGCCAAGTCCTTCACCCGTAACGGGCCGCACCCGTTTGTGACCGTTCCGCCACATCCGGCACGCATGTCCTGAGCGGATCGAGGGACCCGGACCGGCACTGCGATCGGCCCCGCTACAAGCCCGATGACCGCAGTGTTAAGGAGGGAGGTAAACGAACCGTTAGGGCTTCAGGAATGACGCAGGACCAGGGCGGGACCGCGGCACGGACGCTCTCGGGAATCCGCGCCGGGCTGGAGCGCGTCGAGCCGCTGGAGACCTACGGACGGGTCGTGGCGATTCGCGGCCTGCTCGTCGAGGTCGCAGGCCCCGTCGCCGCGATGCGGCTCGGCGGGCGGCTCGACGTCGAGGGCGCCGGCAGCGCCGGGCTGATCCCGTGCGAGATCATCGGCTTCCAGGGCGACCGGGCGCTCGCCATGCCGTTCGGCTCGCTCGAGGGCGTCCGCCGCGGCTGCCCCGCCTTCGTCCGCGACGAGGCCGCGGGCGCGATCCGGCCCTCGCCGGCCTGGCTCGGGCGCGTCGTCGATGCGCTGGGCCGCCCGGTGGACGGCCTCGGCCCGCTCGCCAGCGGGCCGGAGATCTACCCGCTGCGGGCCGACCCACCGCCCGCCCATGCCCGACGCCGCGTCGGGACGCCACTCGATCTCGGGGTGCGCTGCCTCAACACCTTCCTGACGATGTGCGCCGGGCAGCGCATGGGCATCTTCGCCGGCTCCGGCGTCGGCAAGTCCGTGCTGCTGTCGATGCTCGCCCGCTACACCGCCGCCGACGTCGCGGTGATCGGTCTCGTGGGCGAGCGCGGCCGCGAGGTTCAGGAATTCCTGCAGGACGACCTCGGCGCCGCCGGCCTCGCCCGGTCCGTGGTCGTGGTCGCGACCTCGGACGAGCCGGCCCTGATGCGCCGGAACGCCGCCTACGTGACCCTCTCCGTCGCCGAGCATTTCCGCGATCAGGGCGCCAAGGTGCTGTGCATGATCGATTCGATCACGCGCTTCGCCATGGCCCAGCGCGACATCGGCCTTGCCGCCGGCGAGCCGCCGACCGCCAAGGGCTACACCCCGACGGTGTTCTCGGAGCTGCCGCGCCTGCTCGAGCGCGCCGGCCCCGGCGTGGGGGAGGGGACGATCTCGGCGCTGTTCACGGTTCTGGTGGAGGGCGACGACCACAACGAGCCGGTGGCGGATGCGGTGCGCGGCATCCTCGACGGGCACATCGTGATGGAGCGCTCCATCGCCGAGCGCGGGCGCTATCCGGCGGTGAACGTGCTGCGCTCGGTCTCGCGCACCATGCCGCGGTCCTGCGACCCGGCCTTCCTCCCGGTGGTGCGGCGGGCGCGCAAGCTGCTCGCGACCTACGCCGACATGGAGGAGCTGATCCGCCTCGGCGCCTACCGCGCCGGCGCCTCGGCCGAGGTCGACGAGGCGGTGGCGCTCATGCCGCGATTGGAGGCTTTTCTGGGGCAGGGTAAGGAAGAAGCAACCTCCATCGGCGATGGTTACGCACGGCTCGCGGAGATCGTGGGCGGTTCCTGAGACGTGCGGTGCGGCGGCCCTTCGCCGCCTCCGCTCCTCGGGTCATATGCCTGGATCTCCTGCGTTGTGTGGAGTGAGCGTATCCCATGAAATCGCGTGACACGCTGATCCGGCTGCGCCGCTTTCAGGTCGACGAGAAGCGCCGCCGCGTCACCCAGATCGAGATGATGATGGCCGACTTCCAGCGCATGGCGATGGAGCTCGACCGCGAGGTCGTCCACGAGGAGGCCCGCGCCGGCATCACCGACATCGGGCATTTCGCCTACCCGACCTATGCCCGCGCCGCCGCCACGCGCCGGGACAACATGCGCCAATCGGCGATCGCCCTGGAAGGCCAGCTCGCCGAGGCCAAGGCCGAGCTCGGCGAGGCGTTCGAGGACCTGAAGAAGGTCGAGATCCTCGACGATCGCGAGCGCTCGGCCGAGCGCGCCGCGGAAGCCGTCCGCGAGCAGGCGGCGATGGACGGGATCGGCCTCGCCCGCGCCCGCGCCCGCGCCTGAGGCGAGCCGCGCCCCAGCGCCTCACGCGAGACACGCGTCCGCGCGAGAGGCAAGGCGGCACGAAACCGTCATGATCCGATGACATCAGACCGCGCAGGCGCGCTCCCGCGGGCGTGCTTGCGATGCGTCGCGTCCTGACGCATCAGGGGCGTTCCCCCCGAGGTGTCGGTGTCCATGAAGAAGATCAGCGATTTCATCTGGCCGATCGTCGGCCTCGCCGCGGTGATCGTCTCCGGATACCTGCTGTTTCGTGAATTGCGCGGCATCTCGCTGTCGGAGATCAAGGGCAGCCTCGCCGCCATCCCGCCGCACCGCTTCCTGCTCGCCGCCCTGTCGACGCTGGTCGCGTACGCCGCTTTGGCTTGGTACGACCGGATCGCGCTGCTGCATCTCGGCGTGACGCACATCTCGACGTTCTTCGTCTCGGTCTGCTCCTTCACCACCTACGCGCTGTCGCACAACATCGGCGCCTCGGTGTTCTCCGGGGCGGTGGTGCGCTACCGCGCCTACACCGCCAAGGGCCTGTCGGCCGCGCAGGTCGCGGTGCTCGTGGCCCTGTGCTCCTTCACCTTCGGCCTCGGGACGATCCTGCTCGGCGGCTTCGTGCTCGTCGCGCTCCCCGATACCCTGACGCGCCTCCAGGGCTACCTGCCGGCGATCCTCACCAACCCGAGCACCGCCCGCACCCTCGGCGCTGTCCTGCTCGGCGCGGTCGCGCTCTACATCGCCGGCTCGCTGCTCCGGCTGAAGCCGCTGACGATCCGGTCGTTCAAGCTCGAGTACCCGCGCCCGCCGATCATGATCCGGCAGATCATCGCGGCCCCGCTGGAGCTGCTGGGGGCCGCCGGCATCATCTATTTCGCGCTGCCCGAGGCGCACAATCCCGGCTTCCTCGTGGTCCTTGCGGTCTTCCTCGCCTCGTTCTCGGCGGCGCTGGTCTCGAACGCGCCGGGCGGCCTCGGCGTGTTCGAGCTGGTCTTCGTGGTGGCGATGCCCGACATCGCTCGGCCCTCGATCATCGCCGCGCTCCTCGTCTTCCGGATGTTCTATTTCTGGCTTCCGTTCCTGATCTCGGTGATCGTGGTGCTGCTCTACGAGCGCAACCGCCTGGCCGGCGCCCTGCGCGGGACCGGGACGTCGGCAGCCCCCACGCCGGACCCGCCGCTCGTCGCGCCCGGCCTCGATCCGGCGAAGATCGAGCGGGACCTGAAGCAGAAGACGGTGTGAGAGACAGGGCCTCGGAGCGGATCTGGCCGCGCGAGGCCTTTTCGTCGAACTGGTCGTGCACCGTGGCGGCGCTCTGAACCTTCGCGTCGCATGGCGGCGATCGACGCGAGACGTCGACGCGGTGGTGCGGGAAGGCTTCGACGAGGCGACGCTCGCGCCATCCGTCGCCCGGGTCGCCGGGCTGATGGGACTCGATCCCGACTGGCTCAACAATGCCGTCGGCATGTTCACGCCCCTCGACGAGCCCGAGAGCTTGTTCGATGTGTCGGGCACCTATCCCAGCGAGGGCCCCCCGGGGCTGAGGACGCTCGTGGCCCGTCCGCATGATCTCCTCGCCATGAAGCTCCGCGCCCTGAGCAGCCTCGATCGCGGAACGCGCGACATTGACGATGCCCGCGCGCTCGCCGCCCATCTCGGGATCCTCGACCTGGAAAGCCTGCACGCCCTCGACGCGTCGATCTACGACGAAGCCCCGCCGATCGATGCGCAACTCCGCTTTCCGGGCGTCCTGGACGCGTCGTCGTGAGACCCGCCACGCTGCACGCGCTCGCCATCCGCATCCGCGAGGATGGCGAATGGGATCATCACAGCCGCGAGTTCCTCGACGCGTTCTACGCGCTCGACGGCGAGATCGAGCGCCAGGCGGCGATGATCGCCGGCGATCCCGGACTCGTCGGCGATCGGCGCGCGGACGCCTATCTCGGTGCGATCGCCGAGCATCTTGCACGCCGTTGGGGATTGCCGATCCCCGGATGGGTGCGGGACGACGCGCGTTACCTCACCACGGCGTGGTTCCTGCCGGACGAGCCGAACCTGCGCGACTACCTGCTCTGCGCGAGCCCGGTCGCCTTCCGGGTTCGCCTGATCTTCACGGGTCCGGATCCGCTGCAACGCGCGCGATTTCCCTATCGCCGCGGCGTTCGAAGCCTGCCGCTCGATTATCCGCCGCCGGACCTCAGACCGAGCCGACGTTGCGAAGCCGCGCCCGCGCGTGAATCTCCGCCTGGCTCATCACCGGCGTCTCGCGGCGGAAGCGCTCGATGATCGAGCGGACGAAGGGCCGGGCCTGGACCGAGGTGACGAGCACCGGCATCTCGCCCATGCGGGCGGCGGTCTCGAACCGGTCGCGCACCGTCTGCACGAATTCGGTGAGCTTCGAGGGCTGCATCGCCAGGTAGCGCTCGTCGCGCTCGCCGACGATCGAATCGAGGAAGGCCTGCTCCCAGGCCGGCGACAGGGTGATAATCGGCAGCATGCCGTCGGCGCCCTGATACTGCGCACAGATCTGGCGGCCGAGCCGCGCGCGGACGTGCTCGACGATGTCGCGCGGGTTCTTGATCGATCCGGCGACCTCGGCGATGCCCTCGACGATGGCGCCGAGGTCGCGGATCGAGACGCGCTCGGCCAGCAGGAACTGCAGCACCCGCTGGATGCCCGTGGTGTTGATCTGCGAGGGCACGACCTCCTTGACCAGGTCGGCGTGCTCCTTGGACAGCTCGCGCAGCAGCTTCGAGACCTCGACGTGGTTGAGAAGTTCCGAGACGTGCGCCTTAATGATCTCGGTGAGGTGCGTCGAGACGACGGTGGCCGCATCGACGACCGTGTAGCCCTTGAGCTGGGCCTGATCGCGCAGGGACGCGTCGATCCAGGTCGCCGGCAGGCCGAAGGTCGGCTCCAGCATGTGCTGGCCGGGAAGCTGCACCTGCCCGCCCATCGGGTCCATCGCCATGAACTGGCCGGGGAAGATCTGGCCGGTTCCGGCCTCGATCTCCTTCACGCGCACGACGTACGCGTTGGCATCGAGCTGGACGTTGTCGAGGATCCGAACGGAGGGCATGACGAAGCCGAGATCGGCCGCCAGCTGCCGGCGCAGCGCCTTGATCTGGTCGGTCAGCCGGTCCTGTCCCTCGCCGTTGACGAGGGCGAGGAGGGCGTAGCCCATCTCGAGCTTGAGCTCATCGAGCTTCAGGAGGTCGGTGACCGTCTCCTCCTTCTCCTTGGCCGCGGCCGCCACCGCCGCCGCGTCCATCGGCACGCCGGCGGCATCGAGCGGGGGCGCCTCGCGGGCGGTCTTCGCGAACCGCCAGGCGGCGTAGCCGGAGGCGCCGGCGAGGGCGAGGAACGGCAGCATCGGCATGCCGGGCATCAGCGCGATCAGCACCATCACGCCCGAGGACATGCCGAGCGCCTTCGGGTAGTTGGCGAGCTGCTTGCCCAGCGCCTTATCGGCCGAGCCCTTCACGCCGGCCTTCGAGACGAGGATGCCGGCCGCGGTCGAGACGATCAGCGCCGGAACCTGCGAGGCGAGGCCGTCGCCGATGGTGAGCAGGGTGTAGCTCTTGGCCGCCGCGCCGATCGCCATGTCCTGCTGCGCGACGCCGATGATGATGCCGCCGACCACGTTGATGAAGGTGATGAGCAGGGCGGCGATCGCGTCGCCGCGGACGAACTTCGAGGCGCCGTCCATGGCGCCGAAGAACGACGATTCCTCCTCGAGCGCCGAGCGCCGCGCCTTGGCGACCTTCTCGTCGATCAGGCCGGCCGAGAGGTCGGCGTCGATCGCCATCTGCTTGCCGGGCATCGCGTCGAGGGTGAACCGCGCCGCGACCTCGGCGATGCGGCCCGAGCCCTTGGTGATCACGACGAAGTTCACGATGATCAGGATCGCGAACACGATGATCCCGATGACGAAGTTGCCGCCCATCACGAAGTTGCCGAAGGCTTCGATGACGTGGCCGGCCGCCGCCGTGCCCTCGTGACCGTGTCCGAGGATCAGCCGGGTCGAGGCGAGGTTGAGCGCCAGCCGCAGCATGGTCGCCATCAGCAGCAGCGTCGGGAAGACGGTGAACTCGAGCGGGTTGTCGATGAACAGCCCGGTCATCATGATCAGCACCGACATGATGATCGACACGGCAAGCAGCAGGTCGAGCAGCACCGACGGCAGCGGGAAGATCAGCACCGCGAGGATGCCCATCACCGCGGTGGCGAAGAACAGGTCGGTGCGCTTGGTGAGCGCATCGAGGCTGGCGCGGTTCGGCATCGAGAAGCCGGCGAGCGCCGACAGGCCTCCGCTCCGCTCCGACGCGATCGCCGTCTCGCTCATGTCCACCGCTCCCGCCCGCGACGGGCGGACCCGGCAAGATCTGCCGGGCGGATGGTTAGCGGCGCCTTAACGGAGGCGATCGATGCCTAAGGCCAAGCTGGAACCCGGCTCGGATTCCGCGGCTTGAACGGGCTCGGGATCGGGCCCGCCGTCCAGGCGGTTTGCGCGATCCGAGGTTCGACACCGGAGGAATGCCCATGGCGATGCGAGCCATCACCGCCCTGTTCGACGATTACGACGCGGCGGCCCGCGCGGTCGACAAGCTCGAGGCCGAGGGCATCCCGCACGGCGACATCAGCATCGTCGCGAACAACGCCGAGGATCGGCACGCCGGGCGCTTGGCCCCCGTCGGGGATCCGACGCGCTCGTCCGACCCGAACGACGCCAACGTCGGAGGCGCCGGCACCGGCGCGACGCTCGGCACCGTGCTCGGCGGCGGCGCCGGCCTCCTGGCGGGGCTCGGGATGCTGGCGATTCCCGGCATCGGCCCGGTGGTGGCGGCGGGCTGGCTCATCGCAACCGCGGCCGGCGCCGGCGTCGGCGCGGCGGCGGGCGGGCTGCTCGGCGCGCTGACCGGCGCCGGCCTCAGCGAGCACGAGGCGGAGACCTATGCGGAGGGCGTGCGCCGGGGCGGGACCCTCGTCACCGCGCGCGTCGACGAGGGCCATGCCGACCGCGTCCTCGCCATCCTCGATCGGCACGGCTCGATCGATCTCGACGAGCGGGCGCAGGACTGGCGGGCACAGGGCTGGACCGGTGGGATGACCGGCTCGGACGGGGCGAGGGGTGAGATCGGGTCGACCGCGATCGGCGCCGCGGGCTCGACTACGACGGGGCTCGACACCGAGAGCGGCCACACCCTGCTGCCGGCGGAGGAGCACAAGGCCGCGGGCACGCCGCCTGCGCCGACCCAGACCTTCGGATCGGACCGCCGCTGACCCCCGAACCTGGTCGCCTTGCGGCGATCAGGTTATCTGCTTGCGGGCAAACAGGGCGGCGGCGAAGAACACCGCCGCGCCCGCCGCGACCAGGCTGCTCATCAGCAGGCGCCGCGGCTGCGTCGAGGATTCCGCCAGCACCGGCTCGACGATCGGGCTGAAGAACTCGATCTGCCGCGCCGCGATCATCCGCGCGCGCTCGTTGGCCGCGATGACCTTGGCGTAGTATTTCTCGGTGTCCTTGCGCTCGTTGTCCAAGGCCTCGAACCGCGTCAGCGCGTCGGAGAGCAGGCGCTTCTGCTCCGGATCCTGGCTCGCCGACTGACGCTCGATCCGGCTGATGTTGTCGTCGAGGTCCTTGATCTGCGCCTTCATGTCTTGGATCCGGCGCGATTCCGGTGCGAGGTCGCGCAGCGACATCGTCAGCTGAACCGACAGGTTGATGCGCGCGGCACGAAGCTCGCCGATCACCTTCAGATTGGTCTCGTTGGCCTTCTGCGCGTCGAGGACGCCGTCCCGGTTGCGCAGGTCGCGCACCGCGAAGCGGATCTTGGCGAGGCGTTCCTCGGCGAGGCGCATCTCGCGGTTGCTCTCGGCGACCGCGTCGGTGCGCGCGCGCATGCTGAGCTCGTTCACCATCCGCTCGGCTTCCGCCATCACCGCCTTGGTGATCGCCAGCGACTCGGCCGGGTCGAATGCCGACACCGTCAGCGACATGATGCCGGAGCTGCCCTCGAGCTCGACGTTCACGCGCTCGCGCCAGTATTTCAGGAACTTCTCGATCGGCTTCTCGGCGTCGAAGCGGGAGAGGAAGTCGATCTGATCCCGGCTGAACCATTCCCGGATCGGCAGCTTCGCCTGGATGACTTCCAACATCGGCCGGCTGAGGACGTACTGGTGCGTGATCAGCACGTCCTGGGCCAGCATCTCCTTGGGAACGCCGGCGTTGGTGCCGACCGCGTCGGGGGTCGCCTTCTCGGCGCCGCCGAGCGCCGGGCGCAGCGCAAAGCGCGCCTCGGTGACGAAGCGGTCGGAGGCGATGAGGCCGTAATAGATCCCGCCGAGCGCGGTCGGCAGGACGAAGCAGAGCACGAACAGGATCGGCAGCCACGGATCGCTCTTCACGTGGCTCTGGTAGGAGCGGATGCCCTTCTTGCGATCGGCGAAGCGGGACAGCCGCGCGATCTGGCTCAGCGACTCCGCCACCGCCTTGGACCGGTCGGCGGTCGTCAACGGCTGGCCCTGGGGATTGCGGATCTCGACGTTCATGGACCTGCTGTTTCCGTTGTCCCGGCGGAGGCGGCGACCATCCTCGGCTTCGTGCGCGGCGAAACGATGTCTGCCGCGCCGCGCATCCTCACGCGTTCAGGCGGCGATAGACCTCGATCGCGTCGTTGACGTCCTCGTAGATGATCGCGCGGCCGTTGATCAGCACGATGCCCTGCGTGCACCACTCGCGGATGGTCTCCATCGAGTGGGACACCATGATGACGTCGGCCGACTTGCGCCGCTCGGCGAACACCTCCGAGCAGCGCCGCTGGAAGCGCGCGTCGCCGACCGCCGTGACCTCGTCGATCAGGTAGCAGTCGAACGGGATCGCCATGCTCATCCCGAAGGCGAGGCGGGAGCCCATGCCGGAGGAGTAGGTCCGGATCGGCACGTCGAGGTAGCTGCCGAGTTCGGAGAAGTCCTCGACGTAGTCGAGCACCCGCTTCGGGTCCTCGCCGTACACCCGGGCGACGAAGATCACGTTGTCGCGCCCCGTCATCATCGGGTGGAAGCCGCCGCCGAAGCCGAGCGGCCAGGAGACCCGGAGGTTCCGCTTGATCTTGCCGCTCGTCGGCTCCTCGGTGCCGCCGATCATGCGCATCGTCGTCGACTTGCCGGCGCCGTTGATCCCGAGGATGCCGTAGCTGATGCCGGGCTTCAGCGTCAGCGACACCCGCTCCAGGATCGTGCGGCGGTGGCCGTCGGTCTTGTAGATCTTGGTGACGTTCTCGAAGCGGATCACCGCGGGCCGGTCTCCTCGGCGCGACCGGGTCGGCAGGCCGCCCCGCGGCTGTGCGCACCGAAAACGGCGAATCTGAGGATGGCCGGCCGCGCGCCTAATCGACGGCCGGGGCGTGCAACTCGGCGTTGGTGAAGCGCTGCTGCTCCTCCATCACCAGCGCGCCGAGCTCGCGCTTGATCGCGTTGAAGTCCTGGCTCGCCGGATCGCGCGGGCGCGGCATCGGCACGACGACGTCGCGTTTGATCCGGCCCGGGCGGTAGGTCATCACCAGGATGCGGTCGGCGAGGTAGATCGCCTCCTCGATCGAGTGCGTCACGAACACGATCGTCTTGCGGTATTCCGACCAGATCCGGAGCAGCTCGTCCTG
Source organism: Methylobacterium sp. J-092 (assembly GCF_022829325.1). Classification (NCBI taxonomy): domain Bacteria; kingdom Pseudomonadati; phylum Pseudomonadota; class Alphaproteobacteria; order Hyphomicrobiales; family Methylobacteriaceae; genus Methylobacterium; species Methylobacterium sp. J-092. Next base: position 70,892 of record NZ_JAKSXU010000129.1, read on the forward strand.
CAGCGTTCGGCGGGTCAGGGCGTCGAGCGCGCCGAAGGGCTCGTCCATCAGCATCACCGGCGGGTCGAGGGCCAGGATGCGGGCGATCGCGACGCGCTGGCGCATGCCGCCGGACAGGTCCTTCGGATAGCGCTTGCGGAAGTCGGAAAGGCCGAGCGTCGCGACGATGCGGTCGACGGTGACGGTCGCCTCGGGCTTGGGCACCCCCTTGATGTCGAGGCCGAAGCGCACGTTGTCCTCGACGTTCATCCACGGGAACAGCGCGTATTCCTGGAAAACCATGCCGCGGTCCGGCCCCGGCTGGGTCACCGGGCGGCCGCCCAGCGTGATCCGCCCGTCGGTCAGCGGGGTGAAGCCGGCGATGGCGTTCAGCAGGGTGGACTTGCCGCAGCCCGACGGACCGAGCAGGCACAGGAACTGGCCTTCGGGCACCGTGGCGGTGATGTCCTGCAGCGCCGCGACCGCGGCGGTTCCAGAGCCGAACACCTTCACGGCGTTCGCGACGACGATCTCTGCGGACATGAACGGCCTATCGCTCGAGGCCGCGATGCCAGCGCAGCAGGTGGTCGTTGAGGCGGCTCATCGCGCCGTCGATGATCAGGCCGAGGATGCCGATCGTCAGCATGCCGCCGATGATCTTGTCCGACCACATGTACTCGCGCGCCTCGAGGATGCGGTAGCCGAGGCCGTCGGAGACCGCGATCATCTCGGCGACGATCACGACGATGAAGGCCGTGCCGATCCCGATCCGCATGCCGGCCAGCACATAGGGGCTCGCCGCCGGCAGGATCACGCGGCGGAACATCGTCCAGGAATTCGCCCCGAGGTTCCGGGCTGCGCGGATGTAGATCGAGTCCACCTGCCGGACGCCGGCGATGGTGTTGACCAGCACCGGGAAGAAGGTGCCGAGCGCGATCAGGAACAGGGCGGGCGGGTTGCCGAGCCCGAACCAGACGATGGCGAGCGGGATGTAGGCGATCGGCGGGATCGGGCGCAGCACCTGCAGCAGCGGGTTGAACAGCGCGTAGAGCCGGTCGCTGGTGCCGAGCATCAGCCCGGTCGGCACCGCGAGCCCGGCCCCGATGACGAAGCCCGAGAGCACCCGCGTCAGGCTCGACACCGCGTCGTGCGGCATCTCGCCGGAGAAGAGCCAGGCGGCGTAGCTCTCCTGGCCCGGCTCGTAGGGGAGGGCGGGCAGGAGGCCGGCATACCACTTCACCGCGACCGCGCTCGGCGGCGGCAGGACGATCGGCGAAAACACCCCGACCCGGCTCAGGATCTCCCAGAGGACCAGCAGCCCGACCGGGACGACGGCGCCGCGAAGCGAGGACAGCCGCATCACTTGATCTTCAGCTCGGCCTTGGCCCTGTCGAGAAGATCGGTCTTCACCCACTCGGCGTCGCTCTTGGGCGGGGTCACCATCTTACCCAGGCCGTACTTCATCATGTAGTCGGTGGTCGTCTGCATGTGGCCGGCCGGGACGTCGTAGGTGTAGCTCGCGTTGGCCATGCCGTCGCGAAAGTCCTGGCTCGAGAGCTGGCCCTTGAACACCGATTCCCGCACGTACTTCTCGGCGAGCGCCGGGTCGTCGATGAACGCCTTGGTCGCGGCCACGAACAGCTTGAGGACGCGTCCGGCGATCTCGGGCTTCTCGTTGTACATCTTCTCGGTCATGACGAGCGGACGCACCGGAATGCCGATCGGCGTGTCGTAGGGCTTGACCACCTCGACGCCCCAGCCGGCGCTGATCGCCTGGGTCGATTGCGGCTCCGACTGGCAGATCACGTCGACGTACTTCTGCGCCAGCGCCTGGTTTAGGTCGGCGTAGTTGTTGAAGTAGATCAGCTGCACGTCCTTGCCGGCGCGCTCGCCCCAGGTCATGCCGTGCTTGTCGAGCTCGGCGAGCAGCATCAGGTCCTGCGTCCCGCCGCGGACGGTGGCGACCTTGAGGCCCTTCACGTCCTTCAGCGTCTTCACCGCGTCGAGGTCCGGCCGCTTCAGGATCCGCACGCCGCCGTTGGCGAAGCCCGCCACGACGTAGAGCTTCACGCCGTTGCCGCGCGCCGCCACCGCGCCGTCGGCGCCCGAGGCCGAGATGTCGATCTGGTCGACCGCCATCGCCGGATAGATGTCGGCGCCCTTGGCGAACTGCTTCTCGTCGATCTTCAGGCCGAACTTCGGGGCGATCTCCTTCATGTACGAGATCGCGCCGTAATGGGCGAACTTCAGGTTCCCGAGGCGGACGACGTCGTCGGCCTGCGCCGCTCCGGCGGCCAGGAACAGGATTGCGGCGGCGGCAGCCGAAGCGCGCTTGAACATCGATGTCCTCCGGTCGCAGGTCGTCCCGCCTGCGTTTGGCCCGACGCTGTACGCCGGCCGTCGCATTGACTAGGCGCGGGCTCGACTGAAAGTAAAGCGCAGGGAGGCGACGCGGTGACAGCTGTTGAAACGGATGAAACCGGCCCGATAGCCGTGGTCGGCTGCGGCACGCTCGGCGCGAGCTGGGCGGCGCTCTTCCTGGCGCACGGCTTCGATGTGGCGGCCTACGACACCGCCCCCGGCTTCGCCGATCGGATGCTTGCGTCCGTCGCCCGATACCGCGATCAGCTGGCCGAGCTCGGCCCGACCGGCACGGGTCGCCTCGAGATCTGCGAGACGCTCGACCAAGCCGTGTCCGGCGCCGTCTTCGTCCAGGAGAACGCGCCGGAGAACGAGGCGGTCAAGCGCGCGATCCTGGCCGAGCTCGACGCGCGGGCGGCCCCCGGCGTGATCGTCGCGTCGAGCACCTCGGCGATGCTGCGCAGCCGGATCGTCGCCGATTGCGGCACGCCCGAGCGCGTGATCGTCGCCCACCCGTTCCACCCGCCGCACCTAGTTCCGCTGGTCGAGATCGTCACCGGCGACGCCGCGGTCGCCGAGCGCGCGGCGGCGTTCTACGCCGGGCTCGGACGGCGCCCGGTGATCCTGCGGCGCGAGATGCCGGGCCACGTCGCCAACCGCCTCGCCTCGGCCCTGTACCGCGAGGCGGTGAACCTCGTCGCCGAGGGGGTCGCGAGCGTCGCCGACATCGACGCCGCGCTCTGCAACGGGCCGGGCCTGCGCTGGGCGGCGATGGGGCCGCACATGACCTACCATCTCGGCGGCGGCGCGGGCGGCATCCGGCACTATCTCGACCATCTCGGCCCGAGCCAGGTCCGCCGCTGGGAGAGCCTCGGCCATCCAGACCTGAGCGAGGCGGTGAAGGACGCCATCGTCGAGGGCGTCGCGGCGGAGGCGGCCGGACGCTCGCTCGCCGACCTCGAAGCCCGCCGCGACCGGGCGCTGATCGACATCCTGAAGGCCCGGACCGAGGTCGCCGGGCCGTAGCCGGCGCAAGGGTTCGCTGCGGCCATGCGCCGGGCGCAGCGCGACGGCCGCAACGGGCGTGCTATGCGCGGCACCTCCTCGAACACGAACCGGTCGGCCATCCCGTGAACGCCGTGATGATCATCGTCCCGATCTTCGGGATCATCCTGATCGGCTGGGGCGCCGCGCTCGCCGGGCTGCTCTCCGACAAGGTGAGCGAGGGCCTGTCGGAATACGTCTTCGCCATCGCCGTGCCGTCGCTGATCATCGCGACGCTGACCAGGCCCGGCCTCGAAGGCGAGATCGCCTGGGGCTACTGGATCGCCTATTTCGGCGGCGCCGGCGTGTCGTGGCTCGCCGGCTCGCTGATTGCGCGGAGGCGGGACGGCATCGGGCGGCAGGGCGCGATCCTGCACGGCTTCGCTGCGAGCCAGTCCAACACGATCTTCGTCGGCGTGCCGACCATCCTGCAGGCCTACGGCGAGGAGGGCGCGTTCCCGCTCTTCCTGCTGCTCGCCGTCCACCTGCCGCTGATGATGGGCTGCGCCACCTTCCTGATCGAGGCGGAGGCCGGTCGCTCCCTGTGGCAGCGCCTGCGCGGCCTCGCTCTCGTGCTGATCCGCAACCCGATCTTCGTGGCGCTGCTCATCGGGATGGCGCTGAAGCAGGGCGGCGTCGTCCCGTCCGGCATCCCGAAGTCGCTGATCGACATGTTCGCGGCGACCGCCTCGACCTGCGCGCTGATCGCGCTCGGCGCCGGGCTGCGGCGCTACCGGGTGCTGTTCGACCTGCCGGGTGCCGTGGTGATCGCGCTGCTCAAGCTCGTCGTGCATCCGCTGATCGTGTGGCTGCTGGCGACCAAGGTGTTCGCGATGCCGCCGGCCTATGCCGGCGTCGCGACCCTGTTCGCGGCGATGCCGGTCGGCATCAACGCCTACCTGCTCGCCATGCGCTACCGCACCGAGACCGGGCTGATCGCGGCCTCCCTGCTGGTCTCGACGCTGCTCGCGCCCTTCACCACCATCGCCTGGCTGACCCTGCTCGGCCGGACGTGACAGCGGCGCGCGGCTGACCCTTCGCCGCGCCGGGCGCGGTGGAAGTCGGCGCGCATCCGTCTATTTTCGCGAGCAACGGACCGGCGGACCACCGAACCGGCGAAGACAGTCTCGGAGAGGGACCGACCATGAACGCACCGATGCGCGCGCCTGCCGGAAGCGCCGGCCCCACGGCCAAGGCGTCGGCCGGCTTCGTCTGGGACGACCCGTTCCTGCTCGACGACCAGCTCACCGAGGACGAGCGCGCGATCCGCGACGTGGCGCACGACTTCGCGCAGGAGCGCCTGCTGCCCGGCATCGTCGAGGCCTACGCCGAGGAGAAGACCGACCCGGACCTGTTTCAAGAGATGGGCGCGCTCGGCCTGCTCGGCGTGACGATCCCGGAGGAGTACGGCTGCGCCGGCGCCGGCTACGTCGCCTACGGCTTGGTGGCCCGCGCCGTCGAGCGGGTCGATTCCGGCTACCGCTCGATGATGAGCGTGCAGTCGTCCCTGGTGATGTACCCGATCCACGCCTACGGCTCCGAGGCGCAGCGCCGCAAGTTCCTGCCGAAGCTCGCGTCCGGCGAGTTCATCGGCTGCTTCGGCCTGACCGAGCCCGATGCCGGCTCGGATCCCGGCGGGATGAAGACGCGAGCCGAGAAGATCGACGGCGGCTACCGCCTGTCGGGCGCCAAGATGTGGATCTCGAACGCGCCCTTCGCCGACGTGTTCGTGGTCTGGGCGAAGTCCGACGCGCATGACGGCGCGATCCGCGGCTTCATCCTGGAGAAGGGCATGAAGGGGCTCTCCGCCCCGACGCTGAAGGGAAAGCTGTCGCTTCGCGCCTCGACCACAGGCGAGATCGTGATGGAGGGCGTTGAGGTCGGCGAGGACGCGCTGCTGCCGAACGTCTCCGGGCTGAAGGGGCCGTTCGGCTGCCTCAACCGCGCCCGCTACGGCATCTCGTGGGGGGCGATGGGTGCCGCCGAGGATTGCTGGCACCGGGCGCGGTCCTACACCCTGGAGCGCAAGCAGTTCGGCCGTCCGCTGGCGCAGACGCAGCTGATCCAGAAGAAGCTCGCCGACATGCAGACCGAGATCACCCTCGGGCTGCAGGCGTCCTTGCGCGTCGGCCGCCTGATGGACGAGGGCAAGATGGCGCCGGAGATGATCTCGCTGATCAAGCGCAACAATTGCGGCAAGGCGCTCGACATCGCGCGGACCGCCCGCGACATGCACGGCGGCAACGGCATCATGGGCGAGTACCACGTGATGCGGCACGCCCAGAACCTCGAGACGGTCAATACCTACGAGGGCACGCACGACGTCCACGCCCTGATCCTCGGGCGTGCGCAGACCGGGCTGCAGGCCTTCTTCTGAACGGAGGACCGCGACGATTGGATGTTTCGCCGCGGGCATATGATACAACGGTACGTTTCTTTCTCTCGCGCGTTGTTTATCCGACAACATCATGTCGATGAACGAGTGAGAATCTTATGAAACGGATTGTTCTGACATCCGCGCTGATGGTCGGCGCCCTCGCGATGCTTCCGGCGACGGTCGACGCCCGTGGCTTCGGCGGTCGCGGCGGCGGCATCGGCGGCGGCCACGGCTTCGGCGGCGGCGGGTTCGGGGGCGGCCGTGGCTTCGGTGGAGGCCGCGGCTTCGGTGGTGGCGGCTTCGCGGGTCGCGGCATCGGCGGCGGTGGCGGTGGCTTCGCCAATCGCGGGATAGGCGGCGGCTTCGCCAACCGAGGCGCGTTCGGCGGCAATGCCGGCTTCGCCAATCGCGGCGCATTCGGCGGAAACCGCGGCTTCGCCAACAACGCGGGCTTCGCCAACCGCGGGATCGGCCGGGGCTACGGCGCCGGTTATGGGCGCGGTTACCGCGGCGGGTACGGTCGCGGCCTCGGATACGGCGCTGCCGGGCTCGGCCTCGGGCTGGCGACCGGCGCGCTGATCGGCGGCGGCCTGGGTTACGGCTACGGCGGATACGGCTACGACGACAACTACTACGGCGGCGGCTATGCGCCGGCCGGCTACGGCTACGGCTACAATCCGGGATACACCGAGGTTCAGACCGAGGTGGCGCCGGGGCCGCAGGAATCGGTGAGCTACTGCATCCAGCGCTTCCGCTCCTACGATGTGCGGTCGCAGACCTACCTTGGCAACGACGGCCAGCGGCATTCCTGCCCGTAACGGCATCGTGCCGAACTGAAGGAGAGCCCCGCGGCCGAGAGGGTCGCGGGGCTTTTTGCTGCCGGCCGGATACCGTGCCGGGCCGAAGGGAAACTCACATCATGATGGCCGACGAAATCGAAGACCTGCATCGCGCCCGAACCGTGCTCGCACGCCAGCGCAACGCGATGACCAAGCGGCTCGCCGGGATCGATCTCGCGCCGGTCTCGATGGCCGAGGACCTGACCCGCATCCTCGTCGCGATCGAGGCTGTCGACCGGGCGCTGACCGCCGAGGGCCGCCCTTACATGGCGCCCGAGATACAGGCCGAGGGCTGACGGCCCAACGCCGACCCGAAAGGCTCGGGCCGGCGTTCCATGATCGATCACCCGTCGGATCGGCGCCCGCGATGCGCCGATCGTCCTTCGCCCGCGACCGGTCTCAGGCCGAGGCGACCTCGATCCGCACCGGGACCGACTTCGCCGCGGGCACCTTGCTGCGCTCGGCATGGTGCCAGAGCGGGATCAGCGGATTGCATTCGGGGTAGTAGCCGCCGACGCAACCCTTCGGGATGTCGTAGGCGAGCACCCGAAACCCATCCACCCGCCGAACCACCTGGTCGTTGGCCGCACCGACGAGATCGACGTTCTGCGCATCGCGCAGGCCGAGGCGGGCGATGTCGTCGCGGTTCATGAACAGCACCATGCGCGTGCCTTTGACGCCGCGGAAGCGATCGTCGTAGCCGTAGATCGTGGTGTTGAACTGATCGTTCGACCGCATCGTGATGAGGCGCATCACATCCGGATCAGCCTGCTCGGTGTCGGGATCGGCCGACAGCCCGCGGGGGGTGACGAAGTTCGCCTTGCCGCTCTCGGTCTTCCAATCGCGGTCGGCCGCGGGGATCGGACGGCGGAAGCCGCCGGGCGTCCACATCCGCGCGTTGAAGTCCTTGAACTGATCCGGATAGGTCGCCTCGATCGCGTCGCGCACGCTGGCGTAGTCGCTGCCCCAGCGATCCCAGTCGATTCGCGGATTGGGCGCCAGCGTCGCCTTGGCGATCCCGGCGACGATCCGCGGCTCGGAAAGCAGTTCCGGTCCCGCCGGCTCGGCATAGCCCTTCGAGCCGTGGATGCACGCGGTCGAATCCTCCATCGAGACCGCCTGCCGTCCTCCGGCCTGCTGGTCGATCTCGATCCGGCCGAGGCAGGGCAGGATGTAGGCGACCTCGCCGTGGATCAGGTGGTTGCGGTTGAGCTTGGTCGAGATCTGCACCGTCAGGCGCAGCCTCTTCCAGGCCGCCTCCATCAGCGTGGTCTCCGGGACGGCGCGGATGAAGTTCCCGCCGAGCGCCACGAACGCCTTCACCGTCCCGTCGAGGATGCCCTCGCAGGCCTCGACGGTGTTGAGGCCCTTCTCCATCGGCGGCTCGAAATCGTAGAGCTGCCGCAGCTTGTCGTTCGGCACCAGCTCCGGCTTCTCGGTGATGCCGACCGTGCGCTGCCCCTGGACGTTGGAGTGCCCCCGGACCGGGCAGATGCCGGCGCCGCGCTTCCCGATGTTGCCGCGCATCATGAGCAGGTTGACCAGGGCCTGCACCGTCTCGACGCCCATGCGGTGCTGCGTCAGCCCCATCCCGTAGACGCCGATCGTCGCCTTCGCCTTGGCGTAGGTCGCGGCCGTCTGCTCCAGGGCCTTCCGCGTCAGGCCGGAATGCCGCTCGAGCTCGTCCCAGGTCTTCTCGCGCACGGAGGCCGCGAACGCCTCGAAGCCCTGGGTGTGCTCGGCGATGAAGGCGGTGTCGAGAACCCGCTCCGCCCCGCTCGCGATCGCCGCGTCGTCGAGCGCCAGCAGCGCCTTGCAGATGCCGTAGATCGCCCCGAGGTCGCCGCCGGCCTTCACCTGGAGGTACTGCGACGAGATCCGCGTCTCGGATCGCGTCAGCATCTCGAGCGGCGCCTGCGGGTTGGTGAAGCGCTCCAGCCCGCGCTCGCGGAACGGGTTGAAGGTGATGATCGGGACGCCGCGCCGGCTGGCGTCCTGCAGCGGGTGCAGCATCCGCGCCGCGTTCGAGCCGGTGTTCTTGCCGAAGAACAGGATGCAGTCGGTATGCTCGAACGCCTCCAGCAACACGGTGCCGACCGGCGAGCCGATGCTCTCGGGCAGGGCCACGGAGGTCGATTCGTGGCACATGTTCGACGAGTCGGGCAGGTTGTTGTTGCCGTAGAGCCGCGCCAGCAGGCCGTACATGTACGAGGTCTCGAGCGAGGCGCGGCCCGAGGCGTAGAACACCGCCTGCTTCGGCTCGAGCGCCTTCAGCTCGGCGCCGATCTCCGCGAAGGCGTCGTCCCACGAGACCGGCCGGTACCGGTCGGTCGCCGCGTCCCAGCGCAGCGGCACGGTGAGGCGGCCGAGCTCCTCGAGATCGTAGTCGCGCCAGCCGGCGAGCTCGGTCACGGTATGGGCGGCGAAGAAGTCGGCGCCGACGCGCTTGCGCGTCACCTCCCACGCGGTGGCCTTGGCGCCGTTCTCGCAATACTCGAACACCGCCGGCTTGCCGGGCTTGGCCCAGGCGCAGCTGACGCACATGAACCCGCCGGGCTTGTTTTGGTGGCGCAGCATCAACCCGCCGGTGACGGGGATCTGCTCGCGCAGCAGGATCTCGGTCAGCGACTTCGCCGACCCCCAGCCGCCGGCCGGCCCCTCGTAGGGATCGAGCTGCACCGAATCCGTCATTCCCGAGACTCCAACTTCGCGTTCGCGGATCGGGCCGGAGGCGCGATCTTCGGGGAAGAACCGTCCGTCGGTGCGAAAGGGTCCGGTCGGGCGCATGCGGCAAACATCGCGCGCGCGCAGGGTCGGCGGCGGACGGTCGGCCGTGCTACGGCTCGCCCCGGCCATCATCGAAAGCACGCCCCCGATTGTCCGACCGGAACGAGACCCCGCTGCCGCGCGCCGCAGACGCCCCACTCGACGCCCGAACCGAAGCGGTCCTCGACCGGATCGCCGCCGCGGGGAGCACCCGCTTCGGGACCGGCGAGCACGGGCTCGATCTCGTGCGCATCGACGCCGCGGGCGCAACGCTCGCGCAGCGCATCGACCCTGAGGCGCCCGCGCCGGCGTGGTGGGACCCCGAATGCGGCGGCCTGAACCTCGCCGACGCGGTCCTCGACCGGGCCCGGATGGAAGGGGCGAACCTCTCGGCCGCGAACCTGCGGCGGGCGAACCTCTCCGGCGCGGTCGGCCGCTCCGCCACCTTCGCCGGCGCGAACCTGGAAGAGGCCGACCTCGGCGAGGCCGACCTCAGCGGCACCGATTTCCGGGGCATCGTCGCCGGCCAGGCGAGCTTTCGCGAGGCGATGCTGGAGGATGCACGCTTCGACGACGCGGCGTTGCGCTTCGCGAAGTTCCCGCAGGCGCTGCTCGACGGCGCGAACTTCTCCGGCGCCGACCTGTGGGGCGCGGACTTCACCGGGGCGGATGCCGACGACACCAGCTTCAAGGGGGCGCGGCTCGACGAGGCCGACCTCTCCGACGTGAACCTGACGCACGCGGACTTCGAGGGCGCGAGCCTGACCAAGGCGCGCCTCGTCGGCTCGAGGCTTCGCGGCGCCAACCTCTCGAACGTCAAGCTCGACGGCGCCGACCTCTCCGGCGCGGACCTCTCGGAGACCAGCCTGGTCCGGCTCAACTTCGTCACGTGCAAGCTGCACCATGCCCGCTTCGCCGGCGCCTGGCTCAACGGCACGCGGATGCGGATCGAGCAGCTCGGCGGCATGGTCGGCGAGGAGGCCGCGGGCGACTACGCCGGCGCGCAGGCGAGCTACCTCGCGCTGGAGCAGAATCTGAAGAGCATCGGGAGCCACGACGAGGCGAGCTGGGCGTACAAGCGCGGCCGAAGGATGGGGCGGTTCGAGGCCGGGGAGAAGACCCGCGCGGCCTGGACCGCACGGGACGGGCGGGCGTTCCTGCGCCACGGCTACCGCTGGACCTCGGACCGCTTCGTCGAGTGGCTGTGCGACTACGGCGAGAGCCTGTCGCGGATCGCCCGCGCCTTCGCCATCCTGATCGTCGTCTTCGCGGTCCTGTTCGGTTTCGCCGGCGGCCTGATCCCGGACGGGTCGACCGAGCCGACCCGGAACGCCGTCGACTGGCTGAGCTACAGCGCGCTCAACATGATGACGGCGAACCCGCCGGAGATCGGCGTCAAGCCGATCGGCCGCTTCACCAACCTGCTCGTCGGCATCGAAGGCGCCGCCGGCATCATCCTGATGGGGCTCTACGGCTTCGTGCTCGGCAACCGGCTGCGCCGCTGATTTTGCCGGGCGCGCCCTATGTCACGGGGCATGGCCGCGCCGGCCGAGGATCACGCACCTTCATGCCCGACTGGATTCGCGACACCGTGTGGTGGCAGGTCTACCCGCTCGGCTTCGTCGGGGCGGAAGGCACGCGCCGACGCGGCGCCGAGGTCGCGCATCGCCTGGACCACATCGTCGCCTGGCTCGACTACGCCGCCGATCTCGGCGCGACCGGCCTCGCGCTCGGCCCGATCTTCGCGTCCGCGACCCACGGCTACGACACGATCGACTACCTGCGCATCGACCAGCGGCTCGGCGACGAGGCCGACTTCGACCGGCTGATCGCGGCGGCCCATGCCCGCGGGCTGAAGGTCCTGCTCGACGGCGTGTTCAACCATGTCGGGCAGGATTTTCCGGCGTTCCGCACTGTCCTCGACGAGGGCCCGTCCGCCGCCCGGGCCGGCTGGTTCCACCTGTCCTGGCCGGAGGGCACCAACCCCAGCGACGTGCCGGACCACCGCTGCTTCGAGGGCCACAGCGCGCTGGTCACCCTGAACCACAACCACCCAGAGGTCGCCGACCACGTCGTCGCGGTGATGAATCACTGGCTGGCCCGCGGCGCCGACGGCTGGCGCCTCGACGCGGCCTACGCCGTCCCGCGCGCCTTCTGGACGCGCGTCCTGCCGCGGGTCCGCGCGGCGCATCCGGACGCCTACCTCGTCGGCGAGGTGATCCACGGCGATTACGCCGGCATCGTCGCCGAGACCGGCCTCGATTCGGTGACGCAGTACGAGCTGTGGAAGGCGATCTGGAGCGGCCTCAACGACTGCAACCTGTTCGAGCTGGCACACGCCCTGAAGCGGCACGACGACTTTCTCGACGCCTTCGTGCCGATGACCTTCGTCGGCAACCACGACGTTACCCGGATCGCGAGCCGGATCGCCGACATCCGGCACCTGCCCCATGCCCTGGCCGTGCTGCTCACCGTCGGCGGCACGCCCTCGATCTATGCCGGCGACGAGCAGGCCTTCCGCGGCATCAAGGAGGACCGGGCCGGCGGCGACGACGCCGTCCGCCCGGCCTTCCCCCCGAGCCCCGACGACCTCGCGCCGGAAGGCTGGCCGACCTACCGGCTGCATCAGGACCTCATCGCCCTGCGCCGGCGGCATCCGTGGCTGCACACGGCGCGGACGCGCGCGCTGCATCTGACCAACACCGCCCTGACGCTGGAAGCGCACGGCGACGGGCAACGGCTCCTCCTCGCCCTCAACCTGTCGGACGAGCCGTCGGAGCAGCCGGCGCCGGGCGTGCTCGGCCTCGAAGCCGGGCAGGGCGAGGTGATCGGCGAGGGCGAGTCTCAGGCCCGCATCCGCCTTTCGCCGCACGGATGGGCGATCCTCGCGGCAAAGGCGTGATCGCCAGGCGCGCCGCCCTAGGTGGAGATCGTGAAGCGGACGAGGCCGACCATGCAGACGCGAGCGCGCACGACCGGGATCCGCAAGCCGTCGCCCGGACACCTCGTCCTCGCGGTCTCGCTCGGCATCGTCGCGCATGCCGGGGCCGCCTCGGCGCTGGAAGTGACCCGCTCCCGCATCGTCGCCGCGCCGCCCGCCGCGATCTGGTCGTTGATCGGCGGCTTCTGCGACATCGCGCGGTGGCACCCGCAGGTGACGCGCTGCACGCTGTCGTCGGAAGACGGCGCCCCGGTGCGCGCCCTCGTCGCGGCGGGCGGCCTCGGCACGCTCATCGAGATCGAGACCGCGCGGGACGAGGCGGCGCTGAGCTATTCCTACAGGCTCGTCTCCGGGCCGTTGCCGGCGAAGGACTACACGTCGACGCTCTCGGTCACGCCGATCGGCAAGGGTGCGACGGTCACCTGGACCGCGCGCTTCGAGGCGGAGGGGATGACCGAGGCCGAGGCGGTCGCCGACATCGCCGGCGTCTACGAGGCGGGCCTCGCCGGCATCGCCAAGGAAGCCGCTCCCTAGGCGAGCCGTGCGGTCAGTCCTTCGACAGGCTGTCGATGAGGTGGTTCAGGTCGATGCGCATCGCCTGCACCTCGGGCTCGGTCAGATCGAGCTGGCACATGACGCTCTGGCGCACCTCCGCCGCGTCGGCGCGCAGGGCACGCCCCTTCTCGGTCAGGGCGATCTCGACCTCGCGCTCGTCGGAGCGGCGTCGGTTGCGCTGGAGCAGCCCCGCCGCCTCGAGCCGCTTGAGCACGGGCGTCAGCGTGCCGGAATCGAGGCGCAGGCGCCGCCCGATCTCGGAGACGGTGACCCCGTCGGTCTCCCACAGGACCATCAGCACGAGATATTGCGGGTAGGTCAGCCCGATCCGCTCCAGCAGCGGGCGGTAGGACTTCGTCATCCGGTGCGCGGCCGCATAGAGGGCGTAGCAGAGCTGGTTGTCGAGCAGCAGGGGATCCCTGGTCCGCTCGGCTTCCGCCTCGGGCGCCTCCCGCGTCGCCTCCGTCATGCACGCCATCTCAGTCGCCCACATCGTCACGCGCGAGTCTCCGTCGCGCTCGCGCGTCGCCCCGGCCTTCCGGCATAGCACGATATGTCCGATCGGTGAGGGGGCGAACGTGAAATTCCGTCGCAAACCTCATTGCATAGAGCCACTTATTGCATGGAGCCACTTGCCGTCTCAGGCGGCGAGCGCGTCGAGGCTCGCGAGCAGGCCGGGCTCGTCCTCAAGCGTGCGCAGGTCGAGGTGCAGGGCGCCGTCGGCGATCCGGCCGATCACCGGGACCGGCAGATCGCGCAGGAGGGCGGCCATGCGCTTCGGCCAGGCACCGCCGCGGCGCCCGCCCTCGCCCGCGGGCGGGGTCAGGACCAGACAGGCGCTCGGCAGGGTCTCCACCGGCAGGGCGCCCGAGCCGATCTGGCTGCTGCAGGCCGCGACCGCGACCTCCGCCCGGCCGGCGAGGCGACGTGCCACCTCCGGCGCGAGCCGGCGCGCCTGGGCGTCGATCGCCTCGGCCGGGCGCGTCAGGAGGCGCAGCGTCGGCAGGCGCTCGGCCAAGCGCTCGGGATGCAGGTAGAGCCGCAGCGTCGCCTCGAGCGCGGCGTAGGTCATCTTGTCGACCCGCAACGCGCGCTTCAGCGGGCTCTTGCGAACCTTCCGCAGCAGGTCGGCGCGCCCGGCGACGATCCCGCACTGGACCCCGCCGAGGAGCTTGTCGCCGCTGAAGGTAACGAGGTCGGCATGGGCGAGGGCGGCCCGCACGGTCGGCTCCGGCGGCAGGCCATGCGCGGCCAGATCGATCAGGCTGCCGCTGCCGAGGTCGAGCGCCAGCGGCACGCCGCGCTCGCGGCAGAGCGCGCCGAGCGCCTCCTCGCGGGGCTGCGCCGTGAACCCGCGGATCTCGTAGTTGCTGGGATGGACCCGCATCACCAGGCCGGTGCGCGGGCCGAGCGCCTCGTCGAAGTCGCGCAGGTGGGTCCGGTTCGTGGTGCCGACCTCGCGCAGGCGACACCCGGCCCGCGCCATCACGTCGGGCACGCGGAACGAGCCGCCGATCTCCACGAGCTCGCCGCGGGAGACCACCACCTCCTTGCGCATCGCGAGCGCGTTAAGGACGAGAAAGACGGCCGCCGCGTTGTTGTTGACGACGATCGCCGCCTCCGCCCCGGTCAGCCGACAGATCAGCGCCTCGACATGGTCGTCGCGCTCGCCGCGCTCGCCCGTGGCGAGGTCGAACTCGAGGTTGCTCGCGCCCGTCATCACCGCCGATACCGCGGCGGCCGCCTCGGGCGGCAGCAGGGCGCGGCCGAGATTGGTGTGCAGAACGGTGCCGGTGAGGTTGAAGACCCGCCGCAAGGACGGGCTCGCCTGCCGGGCCAGAGCATGGCCGACGCGGGCGAGGATCTCGGCCGCCTCCGGCACGCCATCCCCGCCGGCCCGGATCGCGGCGAGATCGTCGCGGATCGCGTCCCGGAGAGCGGTTCGGCCGAACCTCTCCACCAGCGCGACGGAGGCTTCGTCACCGAGAAGCCGCTCGACGGAGGGAGGTCGCGCGCCCTGTGCCTGTTCGCGAGGACGGGGAGCGGACGCACGTGAAGCCATGAACGAGTGATAGCAGGTCGGACCGCTCCATCCAGTCCCGCGAAGCCGCACGCACGCCGTCGGCCCTCCGCCCGCGACCCGCTCTTGGCAACGCCCGCGAACGCGGGCAGGAAGTCGGATGATGGACGTGTATCACCAGCTGCTCACCCGCATCCTCGACGAGGGCTGCGCCAAGGAAGACCGCACCGGCACCGGCACCCTCTCGGTGTTCGGCCACCAGATGCGGTTCGATCTCGGCCGGGGCTTTCCCCTGGTCACCACCAAGCAGCTGCACCTGCGCTCGATCATCCACGAGCTGCTGTGGTTCCTCACCGGCGACACCAATGTCGGCGCGCTGCGCGCCAACGGCGTGACGATCTGGGACGAGTGGGCCGACGCGCAGGGCGATCTCGGCCCGGTCTACGGCAAGCAGTGGCGTTCCTGGGAGAAGCCCGGCGGCGGCACCGTCGACCAGATCGCCTGGGTCGTCGACGAGATCCGCCGCAATCCCGATTCACGCCGTCTCATCGTCTCGGCCTGGAACCCGGCCGACCTCGACCGGATGGCGCTGGCGCCGTGCCACTGCCTGTTCCAGTTCTACGTCGCCGATGGTCGGCTCTCGTGCCAGCTCTACCAGCGCTCGGCCGACGTCTTCCTCGGGGTGCCGTTCAACATCGCGAGCTACGCCCTGCTGACCGCGATGATCGCGCAGGTCACCGGGCTGCGCCCCGGCGATTTCGTCCACAGCTTCGGTGACGCGCATCTCTACCGGAATCACCTCGACCAGGCGCGCCTCCAGCTCACGCGCACGCCGCGGCCGCTGCCGACGCTGCGCCTCAACCCGGAGGTCCGCGACCTGTTCGCCTTCCGCTACGAGGACATCGCGATCGAGGGCTACGAGCCCCATCCCGCCATCCGCGCGCCGGTGGCCGTCTGATGCCGTCCCCGACGCACGGGGCCGGTATGCGGCCGGCCAAGATCACCTTGGTGGTGGCCTTGGCCGAGAACGGCGTGATCGGCCGGGACAACGGGCTCGCGTGGCACCTGCGCGGCGACCTGAAACGGTTCAAGGCGGTGACCATGGGCAAGCCGATGCTGATGGGGCGCAAGACCTACGCCTCGATCGGCCGCCCCCTGCCGGGTCGCCGCACGCTGGTCATGACCCGCGATCCCGCCTTCGCGGCCGACGGGATCGAGACGGTTCACGATTGGTCGCAGGCGCTGGCGGCCGCGGCGGCCGAGGAGTTGATGGTGGTCGGCGGTGCCGAGATCTACCGGCTCGCGCTCCCCCATGCCGACGCCCTCAGGCTGACCGAGGTCGCGGCGAGCCCGGACGGCGATACGCGCTTCCCCGCCTTCGACCGGACCCTGTTTCGCGAGACTTTCCGCGAGGCGCATCCGGCCGGTCCGCACGACGAGCACGCCTACACGTTCGTGGACCTCGAACGCATCCCGTGAAAACCACGATTTCCCTCGGATGTGGAGGGGCGTCCGGTCGCGGTTGCCAAAGGCGGCGCCGATGCCCACCTGCTTGCCTTGACAGCAGGCGACGGTCCCTCGCAGGTGCGTAGGCCTCCGCTCGTTCCGGTGGCTGCCTCATCCGGGCAGGTTTGGACACGGTCGCGGGCCGTTCGGGCGGTTCGAACCGTTGGCGCGCGGGCAATCCCGCAGCAGGCAGGAGAAGACGGCTAGCATGCCTTGGAGCAATCAGAGCGGCGGCAGTGGCGGCGGGGGAGGTCCCTGGGGTCGTGGCGGCGGCGGCAATGGCGGCGGCCCCTGGGGCAGCGGCGGTGGCGGTGGCGGCAAGACACCACCCAATCTCGAGGATCTTCTGCGCCGCGGCCAGGACCGCCTGCGTGGCGTGATGCCGGGCGGCTCGCTCGGCGGCGGCAAGAGCTTCGTGGTGATCGGCGCCTTGGCGGTGGGCCTCTGGCTCGCGACCGGCTTCTACACCGTCGCCCCCAACCAGGTCGGCATCGAGACGATCTTCGGGCGCTACGTCGGCTCCAAGGGCGAGGGCCTGCGCTACAACTTCCCCTATCCGGTCGGCGGCGTGATCAAGCCGAATGTCGGCCAGGTGAACTCGATCCAGGTCGGCTTCCGCTCCGGCGGCGGAACCCAGGCGCGCTCGCGCGACATGCCCGACGAGAGCCTGATGCTGACGGGCGACGAGAACATCGTCGACCTCGACTTCGAGGTGCAGTGGCGCGTGAACCCGCTCAAGGCCTCGGACTACGTGTTCAATCTCCAGAACCCGGAAGGCACGATCAAGGCGATCGCCGAGAGCGCGATGCGTGAGGTGGTCGGCCGCCGCAACATCCAGGCGATCCTGACGAACGAGCAGTCGAGCGTCGCGCAGGAGGTCAAGGAGATCACTCAGAACGCGCTCGACGAGTACGGCGCCGGCGTGCGCATCGAGGTGGTGCAGCTCGTCAGCGTCAACCCGCCGCCGGAAGTCCGGCCCGCCTTCATCGACGTGAACGCGGCCCAGCAGGACGCCGACACGGCGCAGAACGAGGCCAAGACCTATGCCAGCCGCGAGGTTCCGCAGGCCCGCGGCCGTGCCTCGCAGATCGTCCAGGCGGCGGAAGCCTACAAGACCAAGGCGACCGCCGACGCGACGGGCCAGGCCGCGCGCTTCGACGAGGTCTACGCCTCCTACAAGACCGCCCCGGCGATCAGCCGCGAGCGGATCTTCCTGGAGACGATGGAGAAGGTGCTCGGCTCCGTGAACAAGGTGATCATCGATCAGAGCGTCGCCGGCTCCGGCGCGACCGGTGCCGCTGGCGTCGTGCCGGTGCTGCCGCTGGCCGAGTTCGGGTCCCGCACCCCCGCCCCGGCGCAGACCAATGGAGCGGCCCGATGAACGCACAGGCCATCCGCACGGGCTCGGCGGTCGTCGCCGCCGCCCTCGCACTCGCCTTCTATGCCTCGGTCTTCACCGTCGGGCAGATGCAGCAGGCGCTGGTGCTACAGTTCGGCCGCGTCCGCGCCGTCCTGAACCAGACCGGCGAGGACAAGCCCGGGCTCTACTTCAAGCTGCCCTTCGTCGAGAACGTGGTGCTCTTCGACAAGCGCGTCCTCGACCTCGACCTGCCGGTGCAGACGCTCTTGACCGCCGACCGGCAAAACCTCGAGGTCGACGCCTTTGCCCGCTACCGGATCGTCGATCCACTGCGGTTCTACCAGTCGGTGAACAACGTCGCGCTGGCCAACCAGCGCCTCGCGAGCTTCACCAACTCGTCCCTGCGCAACGTCCTGGCGCGCTCGACACGCGACGCCATCGTCAAGACCGAGCGCACCCGCCTGATGAACCAGATCCAGGAGGACGTGAACCGGGAGGCCAAGGCGCTCGGCGTGCAGATCGTCGACCTGCGGATGACCCGCGTCGACCTGCCCGCCCAGAACAGCGTCGCGGTCTATCGCCGGATGAAGACGGAGCGCGAGCGCGAGGCCGCCGACATCCGCGCCAACGGCGACCAGATCGCCGCGACGATCAAGGCGAAGGCCGACCGGGACGTGACCGTGATTCTCGCCGACGCGACCCAGACGGCGGAGAAGCTGCGCGGCCAGGGCGACGCTGACAAGAACCGCATCCTCGCGGAGGCCTTCGGGAAGGATGCGGGCTTCTTCAGCTTCTATCGCTCGATGCAGGCCTACGAGACTGGGCTGAAGGGGAACGAGACCCGGCTGGTGATGAGCCCGAACTCGGACTTCTTCCGCTACTTCAGCGATCCGCAGGGCAAGGCGGCGCAGGGCGGGGCGCCGCGCGGGTCCGACCCGGCAGCGACGACCGGCTCGACCGGCCCGGCACGCTGACCATGACGCAGGCGGCCCGCCCTTGAACGGGGCGGGCCGCCGCCGATCTTAAGGCGGCCATCGAACCGCCAGCCGCCGATCGGCGGCACCCGACAGCACCGGAAACGCGTTCTTGAAGAGGTCGATCATGCACCCCGCCGCGAGCGCGCCCGCGCATTCCCTCGCCCGGTTCCGCCGCTCCGCGCGGTCCGTCGCCGCCGCGATCCTGATCGCATCCTCGTCCGTTGTGATGCCGGCCTATGCCAAGGGGCCGGATTCGCTCGCCGACCTCGCGGAGAAGGTCGACGACGCGGTGGTCAACATCTCGGCGTCGACCACCGTCGAAGCGCGCCCCGGCAACCGCGCCGGCCCGCAGCTGCCGCCCGGGACCCCGTTCGAGGATCTGTTCGAGGAATTCTTCAACAAGCGCGGCGGGCGCGGCGGCCCGGAGCAGCGCGGCGAGAGCGACAACCCGCGCCAGCAGCGCAAGTCGAGCTCGCTCGGCTCCGGCTTCATTATCGACGCGTCCGGGATCGTGGTGACGAACAACCACGTCATCGGCGACGCCAACGACATCCAGGTGATCCTGCACGACGGCACGAAGCTGAAGGCCGAGATCATCGGCAAGGATTCCAAGATCGACCTCGCCGTGCTGCGCGTGAAGCCGACGGCGGAGCGCCCGCTGAAGGCGGTGCCGTTCGGCGATTCGGACAAGATGCGCGCCGGCGACTGGGTCATCGCGATCGGCAACCCGTTCGGCCTCGGCGGCTCGGTGTCGGCCGGCATCGTCTCGGCGCGCGGCCGCAACATCGAGTCCGGTCCCTACGACAACTACCTGCAGACCGATGCGGCCATCAACAAGGGCAATTCGGGCGGCCCGCTGTTCAACATGGACGGCGAGGTGATCGGCATCAACACGGCGATCCTGTCGCCGACCGGTGGCTCCGTCGGCATCGGCTTCGCGGTTCCGTCGAGCTCGGCCAAGCCGGTGATCGACCAGCTCCGCGAGTTCGGCGAGGTCCGTCGCGGCTGGCTCGGCGTGCGCATCCAGAACGTGGACGACGCCACCGCCGAAGCGCTCGGGCTGAAGGGGGGCGCCAAGGGCGCGCTGATCGCCGGCGTCGACGAGAAGGGGCCGGCCAAGACCTCGGGCCTCGAGGTCGGCGACGTGATCGTCAAGTTCAACGGCACGGCGGTGAAGGCCTCGAGCGACCTGCCGCGCATCGTCGCCTCGACCCCGGTCGGGCAGAAGGTCGACGTGGTCGTCGTCCGGAAGGGCGAAGAGAGCACCAAGGCCGTGACGCTCGGCCGTCTCGAGGACAGCGACAAGCCGCAGCTCGCCAACCTCCGCCAGCCCGAGGCCGAGAGCGCCACGCGTCAGGCGCTCGGCCTCAACCTCTCGGGCCTCACCGACGAGCTTCGCCGGAAGTACAGCATCAAGGACGGCGTGAAGGGCGTGGTCGTCACCCGCGTCGACCCGAACTCGACCGCGGCCGACAAGCGCATCCAGCCGGGCGAAGTCATCGTCGAGGTCGGGCAGGAGGCGGTCAACACGCCGGCCGACGTGACCAAGCGCGTCGAGGCTCTTCGCAAGGATTCCCGCAAGTCGGTGCTTCTGCTGGTCGCCAGCGCGACCGGCGACGTCCGGTTCGTGGCGATCGGCCTGGACTGACCTTTTCGCCAAGATAACGGCACGAACCGACGCCGCCGCCCGATCCGGGCGGCGGCGTTCTCTTTGGTGGCGGACGAAAGCCGGCGGATACCTTGCCTGCAAGGACCGAACCCGTCACCCTTCGCATCCTGCGGATGCCCGCGCGCGAGCCGGCCGCCCCCGTGAACGCTATCGCCTTCGATACGTTGAAGTTCGCGCGCAATCTGCGCGAGAAGGCTCACCTCACGCCGGAGCAGGTGGAGGGGATGGCGGACGCCATGTCCGAGGTGTTCGCCAGCGGCATTCCGACCAAGACCGACATCGCGGATGTCCGGCACGACATCGAAGCGTTCCGCGTGACGATGCAGGCCGACATCGTCGCGGTCCGACATGACATCGATGCGCTGCGCCTCTCGACGAAGGCGGACATCGCGACGGCGAAGTCCGACATCATCAAGTGGATGTTCGGGATGATCGGGTTCCAGACGGTCGCGATCCTCGGCGCGGTCGTCGCGCTCGTCCGCAGCCTGCACTGACGGCGGTCAGGCGACGAACTCGCTCGCCATGTAGCCCTGCAGGTAGAGCAGCGCGCTCAGGTCGCCGTGCTCGATCCGGACGCGCGCCGCGGCGGCCACAGCCGGCTTCGCGCGAAACGCCACGCCGAGGCCCGCCTCGCCGAGCATGTCGAGGTCGTTGGCCCCGTCGCCGACCGCCATCGTCTCCGCTACGTCCAGTCCGAGGCCATCGCGGAGCGCGATCAGCGTCGCGCGCTTCTCGGCACGCCCGACGATGGGGTCGTCCACCAGGCCGGTCAGGCGCCCGTCCGAGAGCCCGAGCCGGTTGGCGTGATGCTCGTCGAAGCCGAGCGCTTCGGCGATCGGCCCGGTGAACAGCGTGAAGCCGCCCGACACCAGGCAGGTGCGTGCGCCGTGCGCCTTCATCGTGTGCACGAGCGTGCGACCGCCCGGCGTCAGGGTCAGCCGGTCGCGGATCAGCGCGTCGACGACGCCGGCCGATACGTCGCGAAGCAGGGCGACGCGCTGGCGCAGAGCGGGCTCGAAGGCGATCTCGCCGCGCATCGCGCGCTCGGTGATCGCCGAGACCTGCTGCTTCAGGCCGATCGTGTCGGCGAGCTCGTCGATGCATTCCTGCTCGATCATGGTCGAGTCCATGTCCGCGAGGAACAGGCGCCTGCGCCGGTGGGCGTCCGCCGGCAGCACCGCGACGTCGATCGGCTCGCCCGCGAGCGCCGTCCGCAACCGCGCGGTGAACGCCGGCGCGGCGACCGCAGCCCCCGGCACCAGCAACTCGGCGGCGACCTCGCCGTGCAGGATGCGCGGCTGATGCTCGGTCGCGAGAACCAGGCGCGCCTCGGCCAGCACCGCATCGGTGATGGCGGGGCGGGCCTCATTTGCTATCAGGGTCGCGACAAGGGTCATCGGAGCCGACGATTTCGTGTTGCCGCTTTCAAGTGCGTCGTCGCAGGAGCGGCCGGAGGCGATCCTCATTGCAGGGCCGACCGCGTCGGGCAAGTCGGCGCTCGCGACGGCGCTGGCGCTCCGTCACGGCGGGATCGTCGTCAACACCGACTCGATGCAGGTCTACGCCGACCTGCGCATCCTCTCGGCGCGACCGGAGCTGGCGGAGGAGGCAAGCGTCGCGCATCGCCTCTATGGGCATGTCGACGGGGCGGTGAACTACTCTGCCGGGCATTTCGCGCGGGACGCCGCGTCGCTGCTGGCCGGTCTCGACGGGCGACTGCCCGTCTTCGTCGGCGGAACCGGGCTGTACTTCCGCAGCCTGGAGGAGGGCCTGTCCGACCTCCCGCCGGTGCCGGAGGCCGTGCGCGCCGCGATCCGCTCCGAGAGCGAGGGCCGCCCGACCGAGGCGCTGCACGCTGATCTCGCCGAACGCGACCCCGCCGGCGCCGCCCTGTTGCGGCCGAGCGACCGCGCCCGGGTCATGCGCGCGCTCGAGATCCTCGCCGCCACCGGCCGGCCGATCGCCGCGTTCCACGGGCCACGCGTGCCCGGTCCGCTCGCGGGGCGAAGGCTGCTGAAGATCTTCCTGGCGCCCGAGCGCGAGCTGCTGCGCGCCCGCATCGACGCGCGCTTCCGCACGATGATGCAGCGGGGCGCCCTCGACGAGGTCGCGGCGCTGCGCGAGCGCCGCCTCGACCCGCTGCTGCCGGTGATGCGCGCCCACGGGGTGCCCGGCCTGATCGCGCATCTCGACGGCGCGATCGGGCTCGAGGAGGCGATCGTGCGCGGGCAGGCCGACACCCGGCGCTACGCCAAGCGCCAGTTCACCTGGTTCCGCCACCAGATGGGGGCGGAGTGGCGCTGGCTAACGCCCGAGGCGGCGATGGCGGAAATCGGCTGAGGGATCTCAGCGCTCCAGGCGCGCGACGAGGCTCGACGTGTCCCAGCGGTTGCCGCCCATGGCCTGGATGTCGGCGTAGAACTGGTCGACGAGGGCCGAGACCGGGAGCTTGGCGCCGTTGCGGCGCGCTTCGTCGAGCAGGATGCCGAGGTCCTTGCGCATCCAGTCGACGGCGAAGCCGAAATCGAACTTCCCCGCGTTCATGGTCGAGCCGCGGTTCTCCATCTGCCAGGAGCCGGCGGCCCCCTTCGAGATCACGGAAAGCACCGCCTCCACGTCGAGCCCCGCCTTCTTGGCGAAGTGCACGCCCTCGGACAGCCCCTGGACGAGGCCGGCGATGCAGATCTGATTGACCATCTTGGTGAGCTGGCCCGCCCCGACCGGCCCCATCAGCCGGCAGGCGCGCGCATAGGCGCCGATCGCGCTCTCGACCTTGTCGTAGCAGCCCTGGCCGCCGCCGCACATCACGGTGAGCATGCCGTTCTCGGCGCCGGCCTGGCCGCCGGAGACCGGGGCGTCGATGAAGCCCAGCCCCCTCGCGGTCGCGGCCTCGGCAAGCTCGCGGGCCACCTCGGCCGAGGCGGTGGTGTGATCGACGAAGATCGCACCGGCCTCCATGCCGGCGAGCGCGCCGTCCGGACCGAGCACGACGCCGCGCAGGTCGTCGTCGTTGCCGACGCAGGCGAAGACGATCTCGGCGCCCTCGGAAGCCTCGCGCGGCGTCGGCGCATGCGCGCCGCCGTTGACCGCCACCCACGCCTCGGCCTTGGCGGCCGTGCGGTTGTAGACGGTGACCGAGTGGCCCTTCTTGACCAGGTGTCCGGCCATCGGGGCGCCCATGACGCCGAGCCCCAGGAACGCGACCTTCGCCATCATCCGTCTCCGTCTCGTGTGCTGCTGGAGCGGTCTAGGTATCGCGCACCGCAGCGTCAAACCGCGGCGCCGACGATGCGAAGCGGATCGCGACAACGCCGCGCGGTTGTCCACTCGCTGCCGCGATGGGGATTTTCCTCAATCCAAAATTGCGGCATCACGCGCGGGATCGTCGGCCCCCGAGTGCCGGCTTCGGGAGTGGAACGATGGGCGCGATCGGTAGGCATGGCCCCTGGGCCCTGGTCGGTGCGTTGGGGGCGGCGGCGCTCGCCATCGTCGCCGTCGAGCGCGGCGAAGCGGTGAACGCGCTCTGGCTCGTCGTCGCGGCGGTCTGCGTCTACCTCATCGCCTATCGCTACTACGCGCTGTTCATCGCCGAGAAGGTGATGCGGCTCGATCCCAAGCGCGAGACGCCGGCCGTCCTCCACAACGACGGGCTCGACTACGTCCCGACGAACAAGAGCGTCCTGTTCGGCCACCACTTCGCGGCGATCGCCGGTGCCGGCCCCCTCGTCGGCCCGGTGCTGGCCGCGCAGATGGGCTACCTGCCCGGCCTGCTCTGGATCCTCGCCGGCGTCGTGCTCGCCGGCGCGGTGCAGGACTTCATGGTCCTGTTCGTCTCGATGCGGCGCGACGGGCGCTCGCTCGGCGAGCTGATCCGCACCGAGCTCGGCACCGTCCCGGGCATCATCGCGCTGTTCGGCACGTTCCTGATCATGGTGATCCTGCTGGCGGTGCTCGCGCTCATCGTCGTCAAGGCGCTGGCCGAGAGCCCGTGGGGCACCTTCACCGTGATGTCGACGATCCCGATCGCGATGCTGATGGGCGTCTACACCCGCTACATCCGCCCCGGCCGCATCGGCGAGGTCTCGATCCTCGGCTTCGTCCTGCTGATGGCGGCGATCTTCGGCGGCGGCGCGATCGCCGACAGCCCGGTCTGGGGCCCGGCCTTCACCTTCACCGGGACGCAGCTCTGCTGGATGCTGATCGGCTACGGGTTCGTCGCCTCGATCCTGCCGGTCTGGCTCCTGCTGGCCCCGCGCGACTACCTCTCGACCTTCCTGAAGATCGGCACGATCGTCGGCCTCGCGCTGGGCATCGCCTTCGTCGCCCCGCACATGCAGATGCCGGCGGTGACCAAGTTCGTGGACGGCACCGGGCCGGTCTGGGCGGGCCAGCTCTTCCCGTTCCTGTTCATCACGATCGCCTGCGGCTCGGTCTCGGGCTTCCACGCGCTGATCGCCTCGGGCACCACGCCCAAGCTGATCGCCAGCGAGGCGGATGCGCGCTTCATCGGCTACGGCGGCATGCTGATGGAGAGCTTCGTCGCGGTGATGGCGCTGGTCTCGGCCACCGTCATCGATCCGGGCGTGTACTTCACGATGAACGCGCCGGTCGCGCTCCTCGGCACGACGCCGGAGACCGCCGCCGCCGCGGTGACGAAGCTCGGCTTCCCGACCACGCCCGAGGTGATCGCCCAGACCGCCAGCGACGTCGGCGAGCGCACCATCGTCGCGCGGGCCGGCGGCGCGCCGACCCTCGCCGTCGGCATGGCGCACATCATCTCCAGCGCCATCGGCGGCAAGGCGATGATGGCGTTCTGGTATCACTTCGCGATCCTGTTCGAGGCGCTGTTCATCCTCACCGCGGTCGATGCGGGGACCCGCGCCTGCCGCTTCATGGTGCAGGACCTGGTCGGGCTGGCGGTGCCGTCGTTCAAGCAGACCAACGCCTGGGTGCCGAGCATCCTGGCGACGGCCATCGCGGTCGGCGCCTGGGGTTACTTCCTCTACCAGGGCGTGACCGACCCGCTCGGCGGCATCAACACGCTATGGCCGCTGTTCGGCATCTCGAACCAGATGCTGGCCGCCGTGGCGCTGACGCTGTGCACGGTGGTGATCTTCAAGATGAAGCGCGAGCGCTACGCGTTCGTGACGATCATCCCGACCGCGTGGCTGTGCATCTGCACCCTCATCGCGGGCTGGCAGAAGATCTTCTCCGCCGACCCGAAGATCGGGTTCCTCGCCCATGCCGAGCGCTACGCGGGCGCGCTGGCGGAAGGCAAGGTGCTGGCACCGGCCAAGGACCTCGGCCAGATGGGCCAGATCGTGCTGAACGACCGGATCGACGCGGTGCTCGCCGCGCTGTTCATCGGCCTCGTCGTGGCGATCGCCGGCTTCGGCATCGCCGCCTGCGTCAAGGCGCTGCGCTCCGACCGCTGGACGGCCCTCGAGAGCGAAGCCCGCATCGTCGCGGCGGAGTAGGGCCGATGGAGGCAGCTTCGCAGAACCTGCGCGACCGTTGGAAGGCCCTGTCCAAGTGCGTCTGCGACGGCGCGCGCCTGATGGTGGGGCAGGGCGATTACGCGGCCTATGCCGCCCACGTCGCGCGGACGCATCCCGACCAGGCGCCGATGACCGAGATCGAGTTCTTCCGCCATCGGGAGAACGCGCGGTTCGGTGTCGGCAACACCAGCGGATTTCGCTGCTGTTGACCATGCGACGGCGTGACGGACGGATCGTTCGAGGATGCGGCCCGGTCGCGGGCGGGAAACGCTTGACTCCGAACGGGCATTTCCCGTGAGTCAGGCGAGTGCGAGGTAGGCAATGAGCATCTTCCAGGACGCCATTCTGCGGTTCGGCCGGACGATCATGTCCTATGCCGGCGACGGCCTGTTTCTTGCTGCCGCGGTTTCGGCCGCGGCCAACGTGACGATCGCCGACGGCGACGTCGACGAGGAGGAGGTCGAGTCGGCGATCTCGGGCATGCGCGCCAACCCGATCCTCCAGAAATCCTACGACACCCTGCGGATCGAGCAGGAGCTGTACGAGGGCATCGCCCGCGCCAAGACCCGCGCCGGGCGGATCGAGAACCTGCGCCACGTCGCGGCCATCGCCGACCGGCCGCTCGACCAGCGCCAGGACATCTTCCTGATCGCCGCCGACGTCGCCGATTTCGGCGGCATCAGCGAGGTCGAGCACAAGGCGCTCGACGAGATCGCCGCCGCCCTCCAGGTCGAGAAATCGGCCCTGCTGCGCTGACCGGCCGTCGATCGCAGGCCCGGAAGGGGATCCATGTCGCGGACCGGACAGGTTGCCTTCGACACCCGGCTCCGCGGCCTCACCGGGCTCGCGTTCGTCGGGTTCCTGCTCTCGCTCGTCACCTTCGGCATCTACCGCTTCTGGTACATGACCGACCTGCGGCGCTTCTTCTGGAGCCGCACCGTCGTCGACGGCAGCCCGGCGGATTACACCGGCACCGGGCGCGAGCTCTTTCTCGGCTTCCTCGCGGCCCTCGGGCTGCTGATCGTGATCTATGTCGGGCTGTTCGGCCTGGCGATCGCGCTGCCGAGCCTGGCGCCGTACTCGGCGATCCTGTCCTTCGTCATCTTGTTCCTGCTC
Source organism: Methylobacterium sp. J-092 (assembly GCF_022829325.1). NCBI lineage: Bacteria > Pseudomonadati > Pseudomonadota > Alphaproteobacteria > Hyphomicrobiales > Methylobacteriaceae > Methylobacterium > Methylobacterium sp. J-092. The sequence continues at coordinate 97,900 of NZ_JAKSXU010000129.1, forward strand.
GGGCAGTTCGCGATCTACCGCGGGCGCCGCTACCGGGCGATGCGGACGCTGTGGCGCGGCATCCGCCTTGGCCAGGACGGCTCGGGCCTCGCCTATGCCGGCCGGGCAGCCCTGTGGTGGGCGCTGACGCTGGCGACGCTGGGCCTCGCTTTCCCGTTCATGCGCGCCGGCCTCGAGCGCTACCGCATCGGCCACACCCTGATCGGCACCGGCCGGATGGCGTCCGACGCGCGCGGGCGCGCGCTCCTCGGGCCTTGGCTGCTGTTCTACGCGGTGGCGCTCGGCCCGGTGCTCGCCCTGCTGCTGGCGCTGATCGCCGCCAACGACTTCGTCCTGCCGATCGACCTGATGCTGCCCAAGCCCGGGGGCAAGGGCGGCGATCTCATCCTCAACCCCGCCTATGCCGGCACCCGGATCGCGACCCTCGCCGTCGCGCTCGGGATCACCGCCGGCTTCTGCCTTCCGCTCTCGCTCCTGCTGGTGCCGTTCTATCGGGCGCGCGAGACGCGGGTCTTCATGAACGCGGCGCGCCTCGGGCCGGTACGCCTCGTCTCGACGCTCCGCGCGCGGCAATTCTACTGGCCCTACCTCGTCTACGCGCTGTCGCTCCTCGGCTTCGTCGTGGTGGTCGGCCTGATCGCGCTGCTCGCCGGCCTCGCCGCGCGGGCCGCGGGCGGCGACGGGCTGGCCTGGGCGGCGGTGCTCGGCGGCGGCCTGCTCTATCTCGGCGGCGCGCTCGCCTTCGCGGTGCTGTACGTGCGCGTCGTCCAGGCCCGACTCTGGGCCGCGGTCGCGACCACGACGCAGGTGGCCGATGCCGACGGCCTGAACCGCATCCTCGCCGCGAGCCACGGGCCCGGCAGCGGCCTCAACGAGGGCCTCGCCGACGCGCTCGACGTCGGCGGCGCGCTGCAGATCGGGTTCTGATGGCGCTCACCGCGTCCGGCCGCTGGTTCGACGGACGGAGCGCCGCGCCGCACGCGGTGACCCTGCACCTCGGCGAGCGCCTCGAGATCACCGGGCTGGAGGTCCATCGCGACTGGAACCTGACCGATTTGCGGGCCGGCGAGGGGCAGGCCCCGCTGCTGCGCCTCGGGATCGCGGGCGATCCCGGCCATGTCGAGGTCGTGGACCCGTCGTTCGCCGCATGTCTCGAAACCCGCTGCCCCGACCTGCGCAAGCGCGCGGACGCGGGCGGAGGAACCTGGCGCCTCGTCGCCGGCTCGCTTGCGGTCGGCATCGCGGTCCTGCTCACCGTGTTCTTCGGCCTTCCGATCGCGGCGGGCGTTCTCGCGCCGCTGGTGCCGGCCGGCATCGAGGCGCGCCTCGGCACCGCGGTGGAGGCGCAGGTGCTCGACCTGATGGGCGAACCGGCGCCCTGCGCGGAGCCGGCCGGCCGGGCCGTGCTCGACCGCCTCGTCGCCCGCCTCGCGGCCGGTCGCGGCCTGCCGCCCGATCTCGCGGTCACGGTCCGCCGCCACGACACCGCGAACGCGGTGACGTTGCCGGGCGCGCGCGTCGTCGTGCTCTCCGAGCTGATCGCCAAGGCGCGGAGCGCCGACGAGTTCGCCGGCGTGCTGGCGCACGAGCTCGGGCACGTGGCGTTGCGCGATCCGACCCGGGCGCTGATCCAGGCCTCGGGCACGTCGTTCCTGCTCAGCCTCGTGCTCGGCGACCTCACCGGCTCCACCGTGATCGTCGCCCTCGGCCAGGCCGTGCTCTCGGCCGGCTACAGCCGCGATGCCGAGCGGGCGGCCGACGCCTATTCCGTCGCCGCGATGCGGTCGGCCGGCGGCGACGCGGCGGCGCTGGCCTCGATGCTCGAGCGGATCGCCAAGGACGAGGCGGATGCCGACCCGGCCCTCCTGCGCAGCCATCCCTTCACCCGCGAGCGTGCCGCGACGATCCGCGCCCTCGCCGGGGCCCGGGACCCCGACAGGCACATCCTGAGCGACGCCGATTGGATGCAGCTGCGCGGGATCTGCCCCGGGGCGACGGACGGGCCGGACAAGCCTGCACCGAAACCCCGCCCGAGCCAGCGACGGCGGGTCTGAGCCGGCCTTCGACCACGCCGCAAGGGCCTGCGGCCTCTTCGCAGCCGCAGCGCGCGGACATGATCGCGAAACAATACTCGCGTTCGGTGGCGCCTGAATTCATGATGCGATGATCCGGGCCGTGGCCGGATCGCGGAGACCAGATGGGCCTCGTCCAGTACGCACTGAAGTTCCGCATCACGACCTACGTGCTCGCCGTGCTGATGATGCTCGCCGGGGGCGGTGCGATCGTGGTCGCGCCCAAGGACGTGCTGCCGATCGTCGACATCCCCGTGGTCGTGGTGGTCTGGACCTATACCGGCCTGTCGACGCCGGAGATGGAGCGGCGGATCACCACCTACGCCGAGTTCTCGCTTTCGAACAACGTCAACAACATCAAGCGGATGGAGTCGACGACGCTCCAGGGCACCGCGATCCAGAAGATCTACTTCGACGGCGAGGTCAGCGTCGACCTCGCCATCACCCAGGTCGTCTCGGCGATGAACTCGATCCGCTCGGCGATGCCGCCGGGCGTGCAGCCGCCGATCGTGCTGCGGTTCTCGGCCTCCTCGGTGCCGGTGATCCAGCTCGCGCTGACCTCGACCAAGGAGAGCCTGACCAAGGTCTACGATTACGCGCAGTACCGCATCCGCCAGCGCCTGGTTCAGGTGCCGGGCTCGACGCTGCCGTCGCCGTTCGGCGGCACGCCGCGACAGATCATGGTCGATCTCGACCTCCAGGCGCTGCGGGCGCTCGGCCTCACGGCGCTCGACGTCACCAACGCGATGACAGCGCAGAACCTCACTGTGCCCTCCGGCTTGGTCAAGATCGGCGAGCAGCAATATCCGGTCCTGCTCAACGCGACCCCGGACGCGATCGCGGCGCTGAACGAGATCCCGATCAAGGTCGTGGCCGGCCAGCCGGTGCTGGTGCGCGACGTCGCCTACGTCCGCGACGGCGGCCCGCCTCAGGTCAACATCGTGCGCTCGGACGGGCTGCATTCGGTGCTGATGCGGATCTTCAAGAACGGCACCGCCTCGACGCTGGACGTGGTCAACAACGTCAAGAAGGTGCTGCCCGAGATCCAGGCCGCCGCGCCCGACGGCATGGCGATCAAGCCGCTGTTCGACCAGTCGGTCTTCGTCTCCGCCGCGATCGAGGGCGTGATCCACGAGGCGGCGATCGCCGCCTGCCTCACCGGCCTGACGATCCTGCTGTTCCTCGGCTCGTGGCGCTCGACCATCGTCGTGCTGATCTCGATCCCGCTCTCGATCCTGACCTCGCTCGCGATCCTCGCCGCGCTCGGCCAGACCATCAACGTGATGACGCTGGGCGGCCTCGCGCTCGCCGTCGGCATCCTCGTCGACGACGCGACGGTGGCGATCGAGAACACCTATCGGCTGTTCGAGGAGGGCGAGCCGTTCCGCAAGTCCGTGGTCGAGGGCGCCGCCAGCATCGCGAAGCCGACGCTGATCTCGACGCTGTCGATCTGCGCCGCCTTCGTCTCGGTCTTCGCGCTGGCCGACACGCCGAAGTACCTGTTCACACCGCAGGCGCTCGCGGTCGTGTTCGCGATGCTGACCTCGTACCTGCTCTCGCGCACCCTCGTGCCGGTGCTGATCGACGTGCTGGTCGCGCGCGAGTACGTCGAGCGACATGGCGGCGGGCCCGACGCCGTCGCGCCGCCGCGGCGCGGGCGGGTGGCGCGGGCCATCGGTTGGCTCGGGCGCCCGGTGATCCACGTCGCCGGGCGTTTCCGGAACGGCTTCGAGGCGCGCTTCGAGCGCTTCCACCGCGGCTATCTCGGGCTGCTCCACGTCGTGGTGCGCCGCCGCGTCGCGACGATCGCCGTCGTCCTGCTGGTGTTCCTCGGCACGGCCGGGCTGTTCACCTTCGTCGGGCGCGACTACTTCCCGCAGGTCGCCTCGAGCCAGCTCACGCTGCACCTGCGCACCCGGCCCGGCATGCGGATCGAGACCGCCGAGCAGGTTTTCGCGGCCGTCGGCGCCACGGTGCGCGAGGTGATCCCGGACGGCGAGATCGAGCAGATCCTCGACAACATCGGCCTGCCCTCGAACAACTACAACTTCGCGTTCTCGGACGGCTCCTTCGTCGGCTACAACGACGGCCAGATGCTGGTGAACCTGCGCGAGGGACACGGCGACGTCGGCGCCTACACCAAGCGCCTGCGCGAGGTGCTGCGCGAGCGCTTCCCCGACGTGATCGTCTACTTCCAGCCCTCCGACATCATCACGCAGATCCTGAACTTCGGCACGCTGGCGCAGATCGACATCCAGGTCTCGGGCCGCAACGCCGAGAAGGACCTCGCGGTCGCCCAGAACATCGTCCGCCGCCTGAAGGAGACGAAGGGCGCGGTCGACGTGCACCTGCACCAGATCGTCGGCACGCCGCAGTTTTTCGTCGACGTCGACCGCCGCCTCGCCTCGGAGCTCGGGCTGACCCAGCAGCAGGTGGCGCAGGGGCTCAACGTCTCCCTGTCGGGCTCCTTCCAGGTGACGCCGAACTTCTGGACCGACCCGAAGACCGGCATCCCGTACCAGCTCTGGGTGCAGACGCCGGAATACCGCAACGCCTCGCTCACCGACCTGCAGAACACGCCGCTGCTGGTGCGCGCCAACAGCGACCAGCCGGGCGTGCTGACCCTGCTCTCCAGCGTCTCGACCCTGCGCCGCGAGGCGACGCAGACCGTGGTCAACCACGTCAACACGGCGCCGACCTACAACATCTACGCGGCGGTGCAGGATTCCGACCTCGGCTCGGTGGCGCGGGAGATCCGCACCATCGTCGACGAGGAGCAGAAGGCGCTGCCGGTGCCCGACAAGATCACCGTGCGCGGGCAGATCGAGAACATGGACTCGGCGTTCCTGCGCCTCGGCGTCGGCCTGAGCATCGCGCTCATCGCCGTCTACCTGCTGATGGCGGTGAACTATCAGAGCTGGGGCGATCCCTTCGTGGTGCTGGCCGCCCTGCCGCTCGCCTTCTGCGGCATCGTCGCGAGCCTGTTCATCACCGGCACCACCTTCTCGATCCCGTCGCTGTTCGGCGCGATCATGTCGGTGGGCATCGCGTCCGCGAACTCGATCCTGCTCGTCACCTTCGCCCGCGAGCATCGCGAGGCGACGGGGTGCTCGGCGGTCGACGCCGCCCTGCTCGCCGGCGAGACGCGCCTGCGCCCGGTGCTGATGACGGCGGGCGCGATGTTCCTCGGCCTGATCCCGATGGCGCTCGGCACGGGCGAGGGCGGCGAGCAGAACGCCGCGCTCGCCCGCGCCGTGATGGGCGGCATCGCCTTCGGCACGCCGGCGACGCTGCTGTTCGTGCCGTTCCTCTACACGCTGCTGCGCGCGGGCAAGGTCCGGGTGCCGGAGGACTACGCCTGAGCCGACAGCAGCTCGGCGACGGCACCGGGCAGGTCCGAGAAGTGCGAGATCACCCGGTCCGGCCCGAGCTGGTCCACCGGCGTGTCGGTGTAGCCGAAGGTGACCGCCACCACCGGGATGCCGGCGGCTTTGGCGGCATCGATGTCGGCGCGGGAATCGCCGACCATCACCGCGCGCTCCGGATCGCCGCCGGCCCGGCCGATGGTCAGCGTGATGTGGCGCGGATCGGGCTTGCTGTAGGGGAAGGTCGCGCGCCCGCAGATCGCGGCGAAACGGCCGCCGATGCCGAGTTGGTCGAGCAGGTCGACCGCGAGCCCCTCGTCCTTGTTGGTGCAGACGGCCAGCCGGAAGCCCTCGGCCTCGAGCCGATCCAGCGCCTCGACCACGCCGGGATAGAGGTGCGAGCGCTCGCACAGATGCGCGCCGTAATGCTCCAGGAAGTCGCCGAACAGCGCCTCGTGCCGCTCCGGCGTCAGCTCGCGGCCGGCGGCCTCGAAGCCGCGGCGGATCAGCGCCTTGGCGCCGGCGCCGATCAGGTCGCGGGCCTCCTCGAGCGCCAGTTCCGGCAGGCCTTCCCGCACGAGCAGCACGTTGAGCGTGCCGACGAGGTCGCCCGCGGTCTCGGCCAGGGTGCCGTCGAGGTCGAACACGGCGATCTTCGGCAGGGTGGGCATCGGGTCTTTCCGGGGCGGCGGGGGGAGGGGCCCTCGCTAGCCGGCCACCCGCGGCGGGGCAAGGTTGCGGGCAGGTTTCGAAACCGTTCGGGTCGTGCGCGAGACGGCGTGCGGCGCCCCACACTTGCCCGAAAAACCCTCGAAAGGAGGGGCGTCACACCCTCCGGGACCCCCCATGAAACTCCCTCTGCTCGCCCTCGGCCTCGGCCTGCTCGCGCCGGGTACCGCCGCCGCCGCCTCGTTCGAGTTCGTTCCGGCGCCCCAGGCCGACCTCAACCGCATGTATCGGGTCGACAAGGTCACCGGCGAGGTCACCTCGTGCCAGTACGGCTTGCAGGAAGGCGCCGGCGGCATCGGCCTCACCGTCTGCTTCGCGGCCGGCGAGGGCGCGGGTGCGCAGCCCCCGTCGGAATACGGGCTCGTGGCGACGCGCCACACCCGGGAGGCGGGCGTGTTCCGGGTGAACTACCGCACCGGCGAGATGAGCATCTGCTTCGTGCTGGTGAAGAAGGAGCAGGTCGTCTGCACCCAGCAGACCAACCCGTCGGCCGAGGGGGCCGCCGAGGCGCCGCTCGTCGGCAGCGTCCCGGGCCGGGCCGGCGCGAGCGCGACGCCGCCGCAGGGGGGCAGCCGGTTCTGACGAAGCCAGATCCCACCGGGGGGATCGTCATCCGAATACCGGTCTCGGCCGGTACCGCGGCTTCCCGGCGCGACGGCGGCCATGCTAGGGCGTGCCGCATCCCAACGGGACGGACCGGCACCCTGCGCATGCATCCTTTCGTGAGACCCGACGGCGGGACGTCGTCGTGAGCGGCCCGGACCTGCGCCGCGCGGCCGCCGCCCGCGCCCTCGATCTCGTCGAGCCCGGAATGCGGCTCGGCCTCGGCACCGGATCGACGGCGGCGGCCTTCGTCGCGTTGCTCGGCGCGCGGGTTCGCGACGGCCTCGACGTCGTCGGCGTCCCGACCTCCGAAGCGACCCACGCGGCGGCGACGCGGGAAGGCATCCGCCTCGCGACGCTGGAGGAACTGCCCGAGCTCGACCTGACGATCGACGGGGCCGACGAGGTCGATGCCGATCTCCGGCTAATCAAGGGCGGCGGCGCGGCGCTGCTGCGCGAGAAGATCGTCGCCTGCGCCAGCCGCCGCATGGTGGTGATCGCCGATGCCGCCAAGCGCGTCGGGACGCTCGGCGCCTTCCCGCTGCCGATCGAGGTCAACGTCTTCGGCCTCACGGCGACCCGGCGCGCCGTCGAGGCGGCGATCGCGCGCGCCGGCTGCACGGGTGCGGTCGCGCTGCGCATGGCCCCCGGCGGCGCGCCGCTCACGACCGACGGCGGCCACCACATCCTCGACGCGCGCCTCGGGCGGATCGCCGATGCCGAGCGGCTGTCGGCGCTGCTCTGGTCGGTGCCGGGCGTGGTCGAGCACGGCCTGTTCCTCGGGATCGCCACCGCGGCCATCCTCGCCGAGGACCGCGACGGGCAGGCCGAGATCACCGTGATCGGCAGCCTCGCATAGCTGCATCAGCGCGCCCGACGGCACCCCGGCGACGGTCTCGGATGCCGGCGCCGGCTCTTCCCCTCGCTTCAGGAATGCCCGGAATGCCCGTCCTCTCCCGCCGCCTCTTCCCCGTGCTGGTCGCGGCCCTTGTCGCCGCTGCGCCCGGCCTCGCACAGGCCCAGAAGGCTGCGCCTCAGAAGCCCGCCGCGACGCCGGCCGCGCCCGCCGCCCCGGCCACGCGCGGCGCCCCGACGATCGGCGCCAACCATCTCGCGCTCGCCCGCGAGGTGATGCTCAATTCCGGCATCGCGCGCTCGTTCGACTCGATCATTCCGGCCTTCGCCGAGCAGATCAAGCAGCAGACCGTGACCCGCCCCGAGCTGAGCAAGGACCTCGACGAAGTGCTGCAGGGCCTCAACCCCGAGATGGAGCTGCAGAAGCAGCGCATCATCGACACCGCGGCGCGAATCTACGCGAACAAGCTCAGCGAAGCCGAGCTGCAGGACATCGCGGCGTTCTTCCGCTCGCCCGCCGGCAAGCGCTACGTCGAGACCCAGCCTCAGATCCTCGACGAGATGGTGCAGGCGATGCAGACCTGGACCCAGGAAGTCTCGGAATACGTCATGGTCCGCGTGCGCGCCGAGATGGGCAAGCGCGGGCACCAGCTCCAGTAGGCACACGAATCGACCGCGCGGCCGGCCCGTGTCCCCGTCCCAACGACTCTATGCAGCGGGCGCCGTCGCGCTCGCCGTGATGCCCCTGGCGATGGCGCTGGCCAACCGGTCGAGCCCCCTCGTCGTCGTCGTCGCGGCCGTCCTGTTCCTCGCCGGGCGCTGCGTAGAGGATGCCGGCGCGGTCCCGCGCCGCCTCGTCCCGCCGCTCGCGAGGCCGATCGGCCTCGCCGGGCTGGCGTTCCTCGCCTGGTGCGCGCTCACCCTGGCCTGGACGCCGTTCCCCGCGCTGTCGCTGCGGATGGCCGGCGAGTTCCTGCCGACGCTCGTCGCCGCCTACCTCCTCGTCCGCCTCGCGCCGGGGCGCATCCCGGCCTTCGCGGCCCCGCTCGCGGCGGCGATGGTGGTGCTCGCCGGGCTGACCATCGCCGTCGGCCTCGCCACCGGCCTGCCGCTGCAGCGCGCGCTCGGTCAGCGGGTGGCGGAATTCGTCTACAACCGCCCGGCGCTGACCCTCGCCGTCGTCGCCGGCCCGCTCGCCCTGGCGCTGTGGCGGCAGGGCCGGCGGGTTCTCGCCCTCGTCGCCTTGGCCTTCGCGACCCTCGGCATCCTGCGCTCGGTGAGCGGAGCCGCCGCCATGGGGCTGATCGCCGGCGGGGCGATGTTCGCCCTCGCGCGGCTCGTGCCGGGCCGGCTCGCCGTCGGCGTGGCCGGGCTGAGCCTCGGCCTCGCGGTGGCGCTGGCGCCGGTGGAGGGCGACCTGCTCGATCGCTTCATGCCGGAGGCCGCGCACGAGCGGCTGGTGCATTCCTCGTCGCGCGCCCGCGTCGCCATCGCCCGCAGCTTCGGCGCCGCGGTCGCGGCGGATCCGTGGGTCGGGGCGGGCTTCGGCACCTCCGCCCGCTTCGCCGAGACGCCGGTGGCCCAACGCCTCGATCCCGAGATGCGCACGCTTCTGGCGGTCGGCCATCCGCACAACGCGTTCCTTCAGGTCTGGGCCGAGCTCGGCGTCGTCGGCGCCGTGCTCGTGGCGGCCGTCTCGATGCTGATGCTCGCGCCGGTCGCGGGTTCGGATTCGGCCGAGCGCGCGACGGCGCTCGCCCTGATCGCGGCGGCGGCGGCCATCGCCTTGGTCGAGCACAACACCTGGGCGGCGTGGTGGACCGCCGGCCTCGGCGCTGCCATCACCTGGCTGCGCGATGCCGGGCACCGCACCGCGCAGGCACCCCTTCCCCGGCCTTCGGCCGCGCCCGATCGGACCCCGTCATGACCGACACCTACGACGTCGACCTGTTCGTCATCGGCGGCGGCTCGGGCGGCGTTCGCGCCGCGCGGATCGCGGCCGGCTACGGCGCCCGCGTCACGATGGCGGAAGAGTACCGCGTCGGCGGCACCTGCGTGATCCGCGGCTGCGTGCCGAAGAAGCTGATGGTCTATGCCGGTCGCTTCGCCGACGAGTTCGAGGACGCCGCCGGGTTCGGCTGGACCGTCGAGGCACCACGCTTCGACTGGAGCGTCCTGAAGCGGCGGCGCGACGCCGAGGTGACCCGGCTCGAAGGGATCTACGACGCCAACCTGATCCGCGCCGGGGTCACGGTGGTGCCGGAGCGCGCCGTGATCGAGGACGCGCACACGATCCGCCTCGTCGGCAGCGGCGCGCGCGTGACCGCCAAGGTGATCCTGGTGGCGGTCGGCGCCCATCCGGTGAAGGAACCGGCGGTGCCGGGCGCCGAGCTGGCGATCACCTCGAACGAGGTGTTCGAGCTGGAGACGCTGCCCGAGCGCATCCTGGTGATCGGCGGCGGCTACATCGCCGTCGAGTTCGCCGGCGTGTTCTCGGCCCTGGGCAGCCGGACGACGCTGCTCCATCGCGGCGACAGGCTGCTGCGTGGCTTCGACGACGAGATCCGCGACGCGCTCGGCGAAGCCTACGCCAGGCGGATGTCGCTCAAGCTCGGGCGCACCCTCGCGAAGCTCGAGCGCGTCGCGGACGGCATCGCCGCGACGCTGGACGACGGCGAGACGATCACGGTCGACCAGGTGCTGATCGCGACCGGCCGGCGCCCGAACGTCGGCGGGCTCGGCCTCGACCGCGTCGGGATCGAGACCGACGCCGCCGGCGCGATCCCGGTCGACGCCTACTCGCGGACCGCGGTGCCCTCGATCTACGCGGTCGGCGACGTCACCAATCGCGCCAACCTCACGCCGATCGCGATCCGCGAGGGCCACGCCTTCGCCGACACGGTGTTCGGCGAGAAGCCGACCTGCGTCGACCACCGCCTGATCCCGACCGCGGTGTTCTCGACCCCGGAGATCGGCGTCGTCGGCCACAACGAGGACACCGCCCGCGCGATCTTCGGGAAGATCGACGTGTTCAAGGCGAGCTTCCGGCCGATGAAGGCGACGCTGTCGGGACGCGACGAGAAAATCCTGATGAAGGTGCTGGTCGACTGCGCCAGCGACAAGGTCGTGGGCGTCCACATCTTCGGGCACGATGCCGGCGAGATCATCCAGGCGGTCGGCATCTCGGTGACCATGGGCGCGACGAAGGCCGATTTCGACCGCACCATCGCGGTGCACCCGACCGCGTCCGAGGAACTGGTCACCATGCGGGTCCCGCAGGTGACCAAGCATCCCGTCGCCGTCGGCTGACGATCCCGGTCGCGCTGGGTCTCGACGGCGCGGTTTCACGAGCCATATCCGATCGATGGGCAAGAAAGACTCCGGCAAGAAAGACCCCGGCAAGCGCGAGCCGGGCAAGGCCGGCCCGGCCGAGCCGGTGCCGACGGCCGGCGACGCGCAGGCGCGGCGTCAGCGCGTGATCGACGGCCTCCTGGCCGACGCGCTCCGGCCGGCCTTCACCACCACCCTGCCGAGCCGGGACGCGCTGGCGCCCGACATCCAGGGCGCGATCGAGGCGCTGCTGACGAAGGCGGCGGCCCGGCGCAGCCGCTGCCTGACCTACGAGGACCTGGAGGAGGCGCTTCCGCCCCGGGACGTCTCGGCGGAGGACCTGGAAGCGATCTTCTGGATCCTGGCCGAGCACGGCATCGAGGTCGAGGACGGCGAAGGCTGATCTTCGCGGAGGCGGATACGGGACCTGACCCCCGATCCGCCCTGGCCTGCGCCGGCCTCATCTCGCACCCCGGAAAAAAGCACTCTATAAGCCGCGCTTCGCGCCAGGATTCGGCGTGGAGAAAAGATCGCCGCACGGTGCGGGGGAGTTGTGTGATGGGCGAGCGTTGGACACCGAAGACATGGCGTGACCTGCCGATTCAGCAGGTGCCGGCCTATCCGGATCCGGCCGCCCTCGAAGCGGTCGAGGCCCAGCTCGCGAGCTTCCCGCCCCTGGTCTTCGCCGGCGAGGCGCGCAAGCTCAAGACGGCGCTCGCGCGCGTCTCCACCGGGCAGGCCTTCCTGCTTCAGGGCGGCGATTGCGCCGAGAGCTTCGACGAGCATTCGGCCGACAACATCCGCGATTTCTTCCGCGTGTTCCTGCAGATGGCGCTGGTGCTGACTTTCGCCGGCGCGTCGCCGGTGGTGAAGGTCGGGCGCATCGCCGGGCAGTTCGCCAAGCCGCGCTCCTCGCCGACCGAGACGCTCGACGGCGTCAGCCTGCCGAGCTACCGCGGCGACATCGTCAACGGCCTGACCTTCACGGACGAGGCACGCATTCCGGATCCGCGCCGGCAGCTCGAGGCGTACCGGCAGTCGGCGGCGACGCTCAACCTGCTGCGCGCCTTCGCGACCGGCGGCTACGCCAACCTCGAGAACTCCCACCGCTGGATGCTGGGCTTCGTCAAGGACAGCCCGCAATCGTCTCGCTACGCCGACGTCGCCGAGCGGATGACGGAGGCGCTCGACTTCATGCGCGCCATCGGGATCAATCCCGAGACGCACCAGGAGGTGCGGACCACCGACTTCTATACCAGCCACGAGGCGCTGCTGCTCGGCTACGAGGAGGCGATGACCCGCGTCGATTCGACGACCGGCGATTGGTACGCCACGTCGGGCCACATGCTGTGGATCGGCGACCGGACGCGCCAGCCCGATCACGCCCACGTCGAGTACGCCCGCGGCATCTGCAACCCGATCGGCCTGAAGTGCGGGCCGTCGATGGAGGCCGACGGCCTGATCCGGCTCGTCGACAAGCTGAATCCCGGCAACGAGGCCGGTCGGCTCAGCCTGATCTGCCGGTTCGGGGCGGACAAGGTCGGCGAGCATCTTCCGCGCCTGGTTCGCGCGATCGAGCGCGAGGGGCGCAGCGTCGTGTGGGTCTGCGATCCGATGCACGGCAACACGATCTCGGCCGGCCGCTACAAGACGCGCCCGTTCGAGCGGGTGA